>CAYYMU010000135.1:0-6353 GCA_964472445.1 uncultured Desulfobacteraceae bacterium | reverse complement strand
CGAAAATTAATAAACCCAAGCCCTTCGGGCAGATCACGCTAACTTTGATCAACTAAAATATTCAGATAATTGGGGCGGCCTCATATTATAGCTTTCTATAATACCATCACATGAAGCGAAGCTTCTGAAGCTTTCTGTTTACCGTCCTCTCAACGGTAAACAGAAAAATAAAATTCTCTTTGCGTTCTTTGCGGCTTTGCGGTGAATAAATTCTTTGAGTTAGCAGTGTACCCCCTGAATAATTACGAAAAAACCATTATTAATTTAAAATTCAACATTTAAAATTACAGCACCTTCAACAATCTCTCGTGGATATTATCAAACCCTCCGTTTGACATTATAAGTATAACATCACCTGATTTAACCTCTTTTGCCAGAAAATTAATAATTGATTCTGTTTCCGGAAAATAACGTGCGTTTTTTCCGCGGGAATTTAAATCTTCTACAAGTTTTTTTGATGAAAAACGTTCGTTAACCGGAATTTTTTGAAGCAGCGGTGGCTTGCGGATGCATATTAAATCTGCCTCATCAAATGAAAGGGGATAAACATTCTGAAACACCTTGCGCATGCTGGAGTTTGTTCTTGGTTCAAAAACAGCAACAAGCCGTCCATCTGGATAAAAGGGTTTAACGGCTCTGATTGTTTCCCTTACAGCGGTTGGATGATGTGCAAAATCATCCATTACAGTAATCCCTCTTTTTTCGCCGCGGACTTCCTGGCGTCTCTTTATTCCTTTAAATGTTTCAAGAGCCTCTGCAATCGTCCGAACAGGAATCCCAAACGAATCAGCAATTGCTATTGCTGACAGGGCATTAAGCAGGTTGTGTTCTCCCATGAGCTTTGTTTTAAATGTTCCAAAAGCTTTGCCTTGTTTAATAATTTCAAAATTTGACAATGGCGGATCAATGGAAATTTTGCCAAGGCGCCAGTATGATCCGGCATTCCTGCCATATTTTTCAACAATACATTTTTTGTTTTTAATCAGGTCGGGGATATTGCCGTCACTATCAAAGGCATACAACTTTCCATTATTGGAAATATTGGATATAAAAGAATCAAAGGCATGTCTGATCTGATTGATATCTTTAAATATATCAGCATGATCGAACTCAATGCCCGTAACTGTCGCCCTGTAAGGATTATAATGCAGAAATTTTGGTCCTTTATCAAAAAAGGCAGTGTCATATTCATCCCCCTCGATTACAATAAGGTTTCCTTTGCCGAGGCGGTAGTTGCTGTCAAAGTTTTTCAAAATTCCGCCAATAACAAAACAGGGATCAAGGTCTGCTTTATAAAGAATCCACGAAATAATAGAAGATGTTGTTGTTTTGCCGTGTGTGCCGGTTATTACAACCTGTTTTTTGTCAGCGGCAATAAACCTGTTGACTGCCTGAGGCATGGAACAGAAAGAAAGCCCCATTTCTCTCATTTTAACAACTTCTGAATTATCCTTTGTAACGGCATTTCCAACAACAACAAGATCCGGGCAATATGCAATATTATCCTCATTAAAGCCTTTGGCGACTTTAATGCCTTTTTGAAAAAGAAAATCGCTCATAGGAGGATATATTTTCTGATCAGAGCCGGTAACCTCAAAACCAAGATCCCTTAGCATACACGCAAGCGCACCCATGCCTGTGCCGCATATTGCAATAAGGTGAATTTTCTTTACATTCTCAGGGATTATGTTTTGTTTTAAATCCATTATTTTCAAATATTTACCGGCAATCTGGACTCAGGCTTGTCTGCCTCTGGCACGGTTTTCTACTTTAAATCATAATTAATCCACCGGCTCTGCCGGTGAGAATTGAAAAGGTTATACCGTTTCAGGCGTTAATAAAAGACTATAAATCAGACAGGATTTACAGGATATACAGGATATTTTTTGCCTTTCCTGAAGAAAGGCAAAAAGTGTCAACCCTCTTTGAGGGAACTAAATTGGACTAATAGCGACAAAAGTTTAGCTTAAAGATGGCAAGGGTTGGAATCCAAATAAAAAATCCAAAAAATCCTGTTAATCCTGTCGATGAACACTAAAGATTGTTTAATATGGCCCCTTTTAGGGCCTTCCTCATACCACCAGTTCTACTGGTGGTGGCTGATTTTAATCACAATTGAAGACTGATGGCTTCGTAAAAAGTTATTTGCAAGCGACATTGAGCAGCTTTTTACTAATTCATCAAATTTCTCATACATTTTATTTGTCAAAAACTTTAATCCTGCTAAGGCGGGTAAAACAGCAAAAATTGAACTAAATTATTTAAGTGTATAATGATTAATGCTGTTTCAGTTTTTTTTCAAGGTCTGTAAAAAGCTTTTTTTGCCTTTCCGCATTTTCGGTTTGAAATGACTTTACTTTATTAGACAAATCTTCTCTGTCTTTCCTGAATTTTTCAAGTTCTTCTTCTAATTTACTTTGCTCTTCATCCCTTGGAATTTCTTCTATTTTTAAATGGTCTTTGATAAAAAGTCCGGGTCCATATGCTCCTTGAACTATTTCGATGATGCCCAGTTCTTCGAGCTTTTTACATATAAAATTGCCGTGCTCCAGAGAAAAGGATATTATTTCGCACACTTTTTCAATAGAAGTGGATGTATTATCCTGATTTTCAAAAATTCTTATTGCAGCAACAACAAGATGGGCCTGAGTATAAAGATTTATTTCTTTCATAATTACTCAATTCAGGGTGAACGGTTTCTTGACATAAAAGTTTAAGCAGAGTAACATTTTTCCAATATATGTCAAGTTTGATGGTGTCGTAAAAAATAAGATTTGTTCGCTCTGTGCGCATTTTGGGATTAATCTTTTTCCAAAACTGCTCAATGTCGCTTACAAATGACTTTTTACGACGCCATCAAGTTTGGAAAGCTATTTTAAAGGAGGTTGCCATGACTGAAATAATTGATGTAAAGGCAAGGGAAATTCTGGATTCAAGAGGAAATCCAACAATCGAGGCAGATGTAATCGTTGCTTGTGGTGCAATTGGACGTGCTGTTGTGCCTTCCGGGGCTTCAACCGGAACGCGCGAAGCCCTTGAGCTTCGTGATACACGAGCAAAGCGGTTTAATGGCAAAGGGGTTAAAAAAGCGATTAAAAATGTTATAGATATTATTGCTCCTTCTGTACGCGGCATGGATGCTGCCGATCAGGGCACTCTTGATAAACACATGATTAAGTTAGATGGCACTGAGAATAAATCAAAGCTGGGAGCAAATGCTATTCTCAGCGTATCCATGGCTGCTGCAAGGGCAGCTGCAATTGCCTATGGATTGCCTCTTTTTAAATATATAGGCGGCATAAACGCAAGATATCTTCCCCTTCCAATGATGAATGTGATTAATGGCGGTTCACACGCACCCAATAATCTTGATATTCAGGAATTCATGATAGTGCCTGTTGGAGCAAAATCTATTGCCCAGGCAGTTCAGATGGGAGCAGAGACTTTTCACAGCCTGAAAAAAATATTGGAGAAAAAGGGACTGGTTACTTCTGTCGGTGATGAAGGGGGTTTTGCTCCAAATCTGGAATCTAATGAAGAGGCGATACAATTAATAATGAGCGCTGTTAAAGCAGCTGGATATGAAGCCGGAAAAGATATTGCCATTGCAATAGATGCTGCTGCAAGCGAATTTTATAAACAGAAAAAATACTGTTTGAAATCAGAAGATAAAAAACTTACATCAAAGCAGATGATCGACTATTATGAGGACTTGATTGAAAAATATCCTTTGCTTTCCATAGAGGACGGGCTTGCCGAACAGGACTGGAAAGGCTGGGAAACGATGACAGACAGACTGGAAGGTGCCATACAGATTGTTGGTGACGATATTTTTGTCACTAATCCAGAGATATTCAGCAAGGGTATTGATCGGGGCATAGCAAATTCCATTCTTATTAAATTAAATCAGATAGGAACGGTAACTGAAACTCTTGAGACTGTTGAAATGGCGAGACAGGCAGGATATACAACTGTAATATCTCACAGGTCTGGTGAAACAGAAGATACGTTTATCGCAGATTTTGCAGTAGGTGTAAACGGCGGACAGATAAAAACAGGTTCCATGTCGCGTACCGACAGAGTCGCAAAGTATAACCAGCTGATCAGGATTGAAGAGGAGCTTGGTGAAGGAGCAAGATTCTCTGATGATATATTTATTACTGAATAAAATTATAATACAAATATATTATTTTTTGAAAAAAATCCTTGTTTTTACAGTTTTTTTTGCAATATTGTTGTGCAGTTATACAAATGCTGCCGCCTATGTGCTTCAGGGCCCCCATCTTCTTGATTTAATGATAAAAAAATACGGGGCAGCTGAAAGACTGTCAGTTGCTCAAAAACTGATTTTTTATGATAATACACGGCAGTCCGGCAAGGTTGAAATAGACGAAACATTAAGCTATGTATTTTCAGAAGAATTTCGTTCTGATATTCTGTCTGAAAATACCCGGAAAATTCATATTGTATCAAAAGGCAGGGCTTTAACAATAATCGACGGAACAATCGCCGATAATTCTGAATCGGTATTTGATGTTTATAAAGATCTTATTCTGTACCGTTCCAGGATAATACTTAAGGAAAAACTTAACAGGCTTGGAATTGACACGTCAATTTCAAGCCTGGGACGTTTTGGAGATAAAACAGCCTATATAATTGGCGCCCAGTACCCTGATGAATCAGTATCTCAGGTATGGATAGATAAAGACACTTTTCGACCGTTTCGCTGTATAATCAGTAAAAACAAGGTGTACTGCAAACCGGATGTGACAGAATTCAGATATATTGAATGGCGCCGGTTTACAAACAACTGGTATCCAATGCGAATAGAGATTTATCAAAACAATATTTTACTTCGTGAAATTATAGCTGGTAATGTTAATATAAATCCTTACTTTTCAGATGATTTTTTTAACCTCAGGAAGCTTCAGTTAAACAGCCTGAAGACCGTCCCGGCAATACAGCAGGGGGATCCAAAAGAATTAAATGAGATTCAAAAAACCATTGAGGATTTCAAAAGAATATATAAATAGTTGATTCAAACGAGGTCATTACATGCACTATAATACAAAATTCATATTTGTAACCGGCGGTGTTCTTTCTTCACTTGGCAAAGGCCTGGCTTCTGCATCCATTGGAGCGCTTCTTGAAAGTCGCGGGCTTACTGTTACCATTCAGAAACTCGATCCCTATATTAATGTTGACCCGGGAACCATGAACCCTTTCCAGCACGGAGAAGTTTTTGTGGCGGATGACGGTTCTGAGACTGATCTGGATCTTGGGCATTATGAAAGATTTACACATGCGAAACTTGGCAGAGACAATAACTTTACAACCGGAAAAATATACAATACTGTTATCAATAAAGAACGCAGGGGTGATTACCTGGGGGGTACTGTTCAGGTCATTCCGCACATTACTAACGAAATCAAGGAAAGCATAAAACTCGTTGCCAACGGCGTGGATGTGGTTATTGTGGAAATAGGCGGCACAATCGGCGATATAGAAAGTCTTCCGTTTCTGGAAGCCATCCGGCAATTTAAAACAGATGTAGGCAAAGAAAATGTTTTGTATGTCCATTTGACACTTGTTCCCTATATTGCCACTGCAGGAGAGCTTAAGACAAAACCCACCCAGCATAGCGTTAAGGAACTCCGAAGCATCGGCATTCAGCCTGATATACTGCTTTGCCGTACAGACAGATATCTTTCAAAAGATATCAAGGCCAAGATAGCGCTTTTCTGCAATGTGGATGTTGATGCAGTAATCACTGCCAAAGATGTTGAATGTATCTATGAGGTTCCTCTGATATATCACAAGGAGGGGCTGGACAATAAAATCGTAGAATTGCTTCAAGTCTGGACAAGAGCGCCCAAGTTAGATGTATGGGAAAATATTGTTAAAAACTATAAAGAACCAAAATATTCTGTTGATATAGCTATAGTCGGAAAATATGTTGATCTTACAGAATCATATAAGAGTTTAAATGAAGCTCTGTCTCATGGCGGGATAGCCAACAAATGCAAGGTAAATCTTATGTTTGTTGATTCAGAAAAGGTTAATGATGATAATTGCGCAGATGTTCTTAGTGTTGTTGATGGAATACTGGTTCCAGGCGGGTTTGGATCACGCGGTATTGAAGGCAAAATAAGCGCTGTTAAATATGCACGGGAAAACAAAATTCCATTTTTCGGCATATGCCTGGGCATGCAGGTAGCGGTAATTGAGTTTGCACGCAATGCAGCTGGAATTAAGCAGGCCCACAGCAGTGAATTTGATGAAGATACCCCAAATCCTGTTATTTATCTCATGATTGAATGGTTTGATGACAAGACCAAAACAATGCAAAAACG
>CAYYMU010000134.1:0-6399 GCA_964472445.1 uncultured Desulfobacteraceae bacterium | reverse complement strand
CTTACAAATAACTTACAAATAACTTACAAATAACTAAAACTATAACCTCTTGATATGATTAACAAGTTGTTTTTCGGTTATAGCGCCGTAAAGCGGTTTTTGAACATTGAACATCGAATAATGAAATCGCTCCTGCCCGCCATCGCGAGACATACTCAATTCTCTTCGTTCTTTTGTTGTCTCGCTCAGGCGAGGCGGGCGGGTCGCTCCGTCAGTTTATAAAATGGCAGAATACATTATTCAAAATTCGACGTTGGACGTTCGATGTTCGATGTTCATACCCTTTGATACGATTAACAAGTTTTTTTGTCTACAATGCCGCATAGCAGCATAATTCAGCTTTTTAAGAGTTTATCATTAATGTCCTGCCTTATAAAATATTATTCCTCACCAGAACCAATCATAATGAATTCGTAAAAAATCATCACTCAGGTGGAAACCGTGCCTCAGGCAGACAAGCCGGAGTTCAGATTGCCCGTAACTGTTTGAAAATACTGGGTTAAGACTTTCGCCAGAATGACGGTTAAAGGGTATATTGAGTTTTTTACGACGCCATCAATCATTGCGATTGCAGCCTTGACATTATTGTAAATAGTATTATTTTTTTCTTAAATAATTGTTCTCTTTTTGATGTGAGGTTTGAACATCCTCCATTTTTGCTTAATTCTGTAGACCTTTGAAAAATGCTCAATTTTGTTTAAGCGCATGGAAGGCTTAAATTTTAACCCCATGAATACATTGCGTATTTTGTATAAAACAGGAGAATATAACTGCTGATGACTGATAAAAAAAAGACAGATAGTGAAACCCAAAAAGCTGATTCAGAAAACAAAGAATTTCAAAAAACCAGGTCAACAAAAAAGGATAAAAAAAAGGCTGCGGATATTAAGGACAAGCTGAAGGCCGAGCAGGAAAAATCCAGGGAAAACTATGACCGTTTTTTAAGAGTCTCAGCTGAGTTCGAAAATTATAAAAAAAGATCTGATCGAGAGATGAGTGAATTCAAAAAATTTGCGAATGAATCATTAACCAGGGACATACTTTCTGTGATTGATAATCTTGAAAGAGCCATGATTTCTTCAAACGCTGATAATAAGACGAATTCCGCTTTGATGGAAGGCGTTGATATGACACTGAAAGAAATACTGAAAATTCTTGAAAAATTTAACGTAACTCCTTTTGAATCATTGAAAAAAACGTTTGATCCTAATTTTCATCAGGCTGTAATGACTGAAGAAACAGATGAATATGATGAAAACATCGTTATAAATGAGCTCCAAAAAGGATACATGATACATGACAGGCTACTGCGGCCGGCCATGGTTGTAGTTTCAAAATCAAAAACAGATACTGAAAATAAAATATAAAATAGATTTGATGTAAACATTAAGGAGGAACACAATGAGCAAAATAATTGGAATTGATCTCGGCACCACAAATTCATGCGTAGCCGTAATGGAAGGAACCAAAGCAAAGGTAATTACAAATCCCGAGGGTGGTCGCACAACACCTTCTATAGTCGCAGCAACAGAAAAGGGAGAAAGACTCGTTGGCCAAATTGCAAAAAGACAGGCTATCACAAATCCTGAAAATACTGTTTTTGCTGTTAAAAGACTTATAGGCCGAAAATATGCATCACAGACGGTTCAAAATGATATCAAGGTGCTTCCTTATAAGATGGAACAGGCAAGCAATGGAGATATTCGCATAAATCTTCGTGGCAAACTTCACAGCCCCGCAGAGATATCATCCTTTATACTGGCACATATCAAGAAAACAGCCGAGGAATATCTTGGTGAAAAGGTTACTGATGCAATCATTACCGTACCGGCATATTTTAATGACAGCCAGCGTCAGGCTACAAAAGACGCCGGAAAAGTTGCCGGTCTTAATGTTTCAAGAATTATTAATGAACCGACTGCCGCGGCTCTTGCTTATGGACTTGATAAAAAGAAAGAGGAAAAGGTTGTTGTGTTTGATCTTGGTGGAGGAACATTTGACGTATCCATCCTTGAAATAGGCGAAGGTGTGTTTGAAGTAAAGTCAACAAGCGGCGACACCCATCTTGGAGGGGAAGATTTTGATCTCAGACTTATAGATTATCTTTCAGACGAATTTAAAAAAGATCAGGGGATTGATATTAGAAGTGACAAGATGGCTCTGCAAAGACTTAAAGAAGCGGCTGAAAAAGCAAAAATGGAATTGTCCACATCCGTGGAAACAGATGTTAACCTTCCTTTTATAACTGCTGATGCCAGTGGCCCCAAACATCTTAATATTAAGATAACCAGAGCCAAACTGGAAGCACTTACAAGCGACTTGTTAGACAAACTTGGAAAACCGTGCCTTACTGCGATAAAAGATTCAGGCTTGGCCATCGGTGATATAAATGAGGTAATCCTGGTTGGTGGTATGACACGCATGCCGGCTGTTCAGGAAAAAGTCAAAAAAATATTCGGCAAAGAACCGCACAAGGGAGTTAATCCCGATGAAGTTGTCGCAATCGGCGCTGCTATTCAGGGAGGTGTTCTAAAGGGAGATGTCAAAGACGTTCTTCTTCTTGATGTTACGCCACTTTCTCTTGGCATAGAAACCTTGGGCGGCGTAATGACAAGGCTTATTGAAAAGAATACAACTATTCCTACAAGAAAAAGCCAGACCTTTTCGACTGCAGCAGACAGCCAGCCCGCTGTTTCAATTCATGTGCTTCAGGGCGAACGTGAGATGGCGGTGGGGAATAAGACGCTTGGACGTTTTGAACTAACCGGGATACCACCTGCACCGCGAGGAGTGCCTCAAATAGAGGTAACATTTGATATAGACGCTAATGGTATTGTTAATGTATCCGCAAAAGATCAGGCTACCGGCAAGGAACAGTCAATCCAGATTACCGCCTCTTCAGGCCTTTCAAAGGAAGAGATAAACAACCTGGTTAAAGACGCGGAACTCCATGCGGATGAAGATAAAAAGAAAAAGGAGTTGGTAGAAATCCGAAACACAGCCGATACTCTGATTTATTCAACCGAAAAATCCATGAAGGATCTTGGAGACAAGGTAGATGCTGAAACTAAAAGCAAGATTGATGAGATTATAGTACGTCTTAAAAAGGCCATGGAGGGAGAAGATAAAGAGGAAATTCAACGTCTGAGCGAAGAGCTGACGCAGTCTTCTCATAAAATTGCAGAGGCTATGTATCAACAGGCTTCAAAGAAAGAAGGAGAACAGGGGGCTGCAGAAGGCGACACGCAGGGCGCTGCTAAGCCAGGGCATTCCGGTTCTGATGATGATGTTGTAGATGCTGATTTCGAAGAAGTAAAGGACGAGGATAAAAAATAGCATCAAACAATATATGCTAAAAAAAATCCCGCCGGCAGCATGCGCAGCGGGATTTTTTATTTAACCGGTTAAATAAGGAATAAAAATGAGTCAGGAAATATATGATGTCGTTATATTAGGAACCGGGCCGGGCGGGCTTCAGGCGGCAATTCATGCTGCCCGTGCCAAGGTCTCTGTGCTGGTTATGGGGCGTAAACAAAAATCCAGTCTTTACAAGGCACATGTAGAAAATTACTGCTGTCTAGCCTGCGTTTCCGGAGAAGATCTTATTGAACTCGGCACCCAGCAGGCAATGGATTCCGGAGCAATTTTTTTAAAGGAAGATGTTATAAAAACCACACTTAATGACGACTGGTTTACAATATCGACTGAAAGCGGGCATTCAATAAAAACCAGAGCACTTATAATGGCTATGGGAATAACGCTTAATCGCCTTGGAATTCCTGGAGAAAAGAAATTTCTAGGGAAAGGCGTTAGTTACTGTGTTGACTGTGACGCCAATTTTTACAAAGGTGAAAAAGTGGCGGTTATCGGCAATGAATCAGCTGCCATTTCCGGTGCATTAACCCTTCTGTCCTATGCAAAAGAAGTACACCTTATATCAAAGCAGCTTAAAGTATCGGATCGTCTTAAATTTCAAATTCAGGAATCTGACGTTAATCTCCATCTGGGATCCAGAGTCAACGAAATCTTTGGTCAGGAAAAAGTCGAAGGCCTGATCATGGATGACGATAAGGAACTGACCGTAAATGGCGTTTTTATTGAGACCGGAGCAAAAGGGGCTGTTGAGCTGGCTTCAATTCTGGGGGTTAAGCTGGATGCTGAAAAGTTTAGATACATTGTTACTGATAAACAACAGCTAACAAATGTCAAAGGAATTTATGCTGCCGGCGATATCTGCGGCCCGCCTTTTCAAATGGCTAAAGCGGTTGGCGAAGGATGCGTTGCCGGCATTTCTGCGGCAAGGTATGCGAAGAAATATGAACCTGTAACCAGCTGAAACAAAACCTTATTAGCAAGCCATGAGGGAATTATTATGACTGGCAAACCAAAAGGCGCAATTTTACAGCGCGACAAAAAGACATATGCAATAGTCCCAAAAACACCTGTGGGCCTCGTTACTCCGGAAAATCTGGAAAACATTGCCAAAATCGCAAAAAGATATGAGATACCGGTAATTAAAATCACTTCCGGACAGCGTTTTGTTTTGGTGGGGATAAAAAAAGGTGATCTTGACAATGTCTGGAAAGATCTGAATATGGATATGGGCGAAGCGAGCGAGCTTTGCCTGCATTATGTCCAGACATGTCCGGGTACAGCTGTCTGCAAATTTGGAGCTCAGGATTCTCTGGGTCTCGGCATAAAGATTGAAAAGCTTTTTTCAGGAATTGATCTTCCAGCCAAAGTTAAGGTTGGCGTATCAGGCTGTCATTTTTCATGCGGAGAGAGTTTTGTGCGTGATATAGGCATTCTTGGCAAAAGAAAAGGCTGGACATTAATCGTAGGAGGCAATTCCGGACATCGCGCACGAATAGGAGACATTATAGCTGAAGATCTGCCGAAAGATGAAATAATAGCCCTGACTAAAAAAGTATTAGACTATTATAAAAACAACGCCAGAAAACACGAACGCATGGCCAGATTTGTCGATAGAACAGGAGTTGAAGTTATTAAAAAGGCTATTCTTTGATGAATTCATAAAAAGCGAAGATTTGTTCGCTTTATGAGCATTTTTGGGATTCCAAAACTGCTCAATGTCGCTTACAAATAACTTTTTACGAGGCCATCTTCTTTAAGCAGACTGCTTATAGTGCATTCAACAAGTCTGTTATCTAAAAAGATCTTAATTTTTGAATCATCATTAGCAAGTTTTAAAACCAAAGATTCGGTTTTTTGTGTACATATTGTTTTGGCTGTCCATGCAGCAAGTCCGCGAAGAATCGCATCTTCAGATTCCATGTATGGGACAAGAAAATGCTCAGAATCTTTGACAAACTCGGGGCGTTCGTAAGCAAGCCTGCCGATACCCCACAAAACACCTCTTTGCAGAATTTCATGTTCAATATAATTTTTATCAGGATTTATGTACGACACAAGTATGCTGGCAAACTCCTGAGCAAGCCTGCTGTGTCGGGCCATGATTTCGCCCATTGCCTCGGGTGATCCCCAGCCTATTCCTCCGGATTCATCATTAAGATTCCACATTAAACGGCGCATTACCACACGTGCTGATTCAATATCATGATCCGCGAGATTTGAAACAACCATTCCCATTGCAGTAACAGCACGCCATTTTATAATTTCAGAATTATTATAAAAAAAAGAAAAAAGCGGGTTTACTGCCTGTCTGGCCGGTATCTGGAGAATCTTCTCAAAACCATTTTCAAAATCTTTACGGCTGAGAAGTTCAAACATTTCTTTTTTAAGTTGTCTAAATGTCATTTTTTATTTTAATTTCCTTCCCAGGCAATACAATCCTCAGGACAATATTTTATGGCTTCGTCAACACAGTCAGGATATTTTGAAAGTGTTGCGACTTCTATAAACCCTGAATCATTAACCCTGAAGACCTTAGGGCATACATCTACACATCCTTCACAAAGGCTGCACAGGCTGATATCAACTGAGGGCGTTTTCATAATAATTTTTTATTCTTCCTGCTCAAATTCAGACTTCGAAGCTCCGCATACCGGACATTCCCAGTCATCAGGGACATCCTCCCATTTTGTTCCAGGCTTAACTCCACTATCAGGATCTCCCTGCTCTGGATCATAAACATAACCGCAGACTGTACACACATATTTATCCATTTTATCCTCCTTCGCGAAACGGTTAATTTTGATGGCGTCGTAAAAAACTGCTCTATACCGCTTTACGGCACTGGGGATTAAAATAACTTTAAACGATCAGTCTTCAGTTGTGATTAAATTATCAGCACAATTGCTGTTTTTATTATGGCCTGTTCTTTGTTTACGCTTTGTTATACGAGACCTTTGCAAAACCTCCCCTTTTGCCCAATTACTGCGTCAGGCTCAAATTTTAAGCCTCGCAATACTCAATGTA
>CAYYMU010000133.1:0-6413 GCA_964472445.1 uncultured Desulfobacteraceae bacterium | reverse complement strand
AAATAAGTAAACCGCTTTTGAAAATTACTGCTCTGTTTGAAATAACGTTTTTTGTGTCAATACAATAAACAACGGTTTTCAATAATGCAATAGCGCATAATTATCGTGAGAAAATCAACCACTATCTTTGCCCTCAATGGGATTCATCCTGTTAAATAGGGTTCCCTCCGGGAAATTTAACAGGATGAAAAATGAATATACCGAACTGATTCCTGCAAATAGGTATCTTCCTGGCATATAATGGATTTATATCTGTTTTGCCTCCGGCTCGGAAAGTCTGCGCCTCGGAGAGAAAAAGCTGCCAGTGGCGCTTGTGCCTCCTATTATAAGATACCGCATATCCGGTAAGCAATCTTCTCACTAGAGCGGCAATACCTGGGGGACCGTTTCTTAACAAAAAACGGGCGTGATTGGATAAAAATGACACTTCCGTTTTACGAAGAAGAAAAAGCTCATATAATAAGAGTGCTTGAGGCTACTAATTATAATAAAATAAGGGCATCAAAAATACTTGATATCCCCAGAACAACCTTGTGGCGAAAGATTAAAAAATACAATATTCTGGAATCCCTGGGATGATATCAAAAAACTATAGCAGGGCTTTTTAAAGCCCTGCTATAGTAACAGAATATTGATTTGTTTAATGTTCCAGTTTCATTCCCCATCCCTCAAACATGAACATAATGGAAAAACCATACCAGAGGGTGTAAGCAACATAGAAAATCAGAGAAAAAGCAAGAATACCCCAACGGTCACTAACCTTCTGAGGTTCCACCTTGTAGTAGTTATAGGACAGTTCCAAACCTTTTTTCGAAATTTCGCTGATGCCCTTGGACTCCTCAAACTTTTTCTGTTTCTTTAAATCCTTGTCCATAGCCTTAAACAGGCTCCACCAGTTATAGATGACTTGTCTTTCATCATAGCTGTATTTGCTGGACACCTTAAGGCCTTCATTAGCGTACATAAGATCAGCATCTTCAAGGGCGCTGATAAGGATCTTGCCGAAATCGCCGGCAACCTTTAACTCTGAGCCTGATATATCCACGACAGCACCGGCATTTTTTAACAGAGTAACAGACTCTTCTGCCTGTTTATTGTCTTTCATAACAAGCGTCAGGTTCAGGTTATTGCCCATAAACTTATTTGCCTTTTCTTTGAGTTGTGGAATGACATAGGCCGATCCTTTTGATATGCAATTATACAGATCGTCCATGTATTGCAGGCCGTTTTTGCCGTTAAATACAGGCGAAAAAATAATCACCATTATCACTATGAATATCAACATCATAAAACCGCCGCCGTAAAACTCTTTTTTGTGCGCAATCATATACCTGCCTCCTCTCCCTTAAGTTTCTTAATGTTGGCAAGAAATGTTCCAATTACCCAGACCGAAAAAGCGCCTATAACAATAAAGAATGCCCATACTCCGATAGTCGCCAGACCGTTGCCAAGTCCCTCTGATATCGGAATAACATCCATATCGCCAAGTTTCCCCGGTAAAGCAAAAATACGATTTACAAAACCGGCCAGAACAGCCATTGCATAAAAACCGCGAATGGTAAGACCCGGAACAACCTTGGTTACCATTGCGCCGATCTGGATGCCTAATAAAGAGCCCAGGAGCATGCCAACTGCCAGTGTATAAAATATAAAACCGTAGACAGCGTACTGACTTATTGAAGCGTAGCCGGCTGTAAATATAATCTGGAATATATCGGTGCCTACTGTGGTCATTGATGAAACACCAAGGACATATACAAAGATTGGGAATGTTAAGAAACCTCCGCCGACTCCCATAATTCCGGCAGCTAATCCTACAAGCATGCCGCTGGCTACTAAAAATACCCATGAGATGCCCCTGCCTCCCGGAACCAGGTCCGCGTCAAATCTGACGATGGGGGGTATTTTTACGGCCTGCAGCTTTTTGGGAAGGTTACCCATATCTACTCCTTCGCTTTTTCCGCCATGAGCATCGTCAGAGACCGTTCCCTTTAAGGCCTTTCTTGCCTTAAGGAAATCGGTCATGGCGTATATGCCAAGGAAGCCAAGCATAACAGAATAAATAGTCGTGATAAAAGCATCGCTTAGTACAGGATTAATTTCATATAACACACGGTTAATAATACCTCCGGCTGTGGCTCCGATTACAGCGCCTATTACAAAGACTACTGCAAGCGGCACGGAAATATTTCCAAGTTTTCTGTGGATAACACTTCCCATAATCGCTTTAGCGAATATATGAAACAGGTCTGTCCCGACTGCAAGGATACCCTTGATACCCGCGCTCATCAGGGCCGGAGCAATGATAAATCCGCCGCCTGCGCCGATACAACCGGTTATAAGACCAGCTCCAAGGCCTATAAAGATAGATACAATAAAAATGCCGGTATTATAATAAGCCGGACTGTAAGCCTTATGGCCACCTATTATATCAGGCAGAGCTGCACCAAGTTTATCGGCAAAGGCAATGCCTCCAATGAGTATCGGAAGCAGCAGCAAACCAAGTATTACAAGGCGCTTACGGTCATGGACTATGGTGTTTGATATATCTATCTCCCATTTTGCATGAGCTCTTGCGCCCATCATCATAAATTGCCCCAATTTTTTCATAAAGTTCATGGTAGTTTTTCTCCCTTTTTATCTGATTCTTGCTTAACCAGCAAGTATTCTGATGTTGAAACATGTGTTTACCAAATTCTGTATTCCACACCTCCTCTCTATATCCTGAATTTTTTGCAAATAATTATTACTGCTCGTCTATTCTTTTGATTTCGATCTTGCGGCCATGAATAACAACGATTCTTTTTCCGCTGGTTTTTAAATCACTCTCTACTCCTATGATTTCCAGGGCATCTTCAAGCTTTATCATTCCTATAACTGCATTTTTTCTGGTTACCGCGATTTTTTTCAGGTTATTGTTAAGCAAAACCTCTATTGCCTCTGTAATATTGTCTTCTGCATGAACCGATGGTCCGGTGGCAAGATCATTGTCCGCCGGCATGATAATTTCTTTAACTTCATGTTTTTTCATTATATTCCTGTTATAGAAATTGTCGTTAATATAAAAATACAAATACGACTCTTAAAGATTAAGCAAAAAATATACCATTAATCAGAAGCGTAGTCGGTTTGATACCTAACATCTTGAAGTTATTACTATAAAAACCTGTTTTTTATCCGGATTTTAACGGCGAGGGAAAGGTCTTGTAAACTTTCAGGTTACAGTTAAGGCCTGACCAAAAAAAAGAAATGATAATAAGTATTTAAATTACAATATATTAGAATAGAGAAACAAATGGGTTACACATGTTTACTTTAAGGATTCAATAGTTACATATTCTCTTTGAACATCTCGGTATTGATGTTTTCTTCTTTTATTAGGCGGTGAAGATACTGTCTTTGCACGCCTGCCAGCTCAGCAGCCTTGGAAATATTACCTCTGGTTTGTTTGAGAATTGATAGAATATAACTTTGGTGAAATGTCCTGATGACGCTTTCTTTGGCATCTCTGAAGGGCATTTCGTAAAGAGGTTTTTCAAAAAAAAAGCAGGGATGTGTCTGGGGTTTTTCAGGAAAAATATCCGACAGCTCAATCTGGTCAGAACGGCAGAGAATTACTCCTCGCTCAATAACATTTTCCAGTTCTCTGACATTTCCGTTCCATTTTTGCGCCATGAGTGCGGACATGGCTTCATTATTTATCTGGCGTATCTCTTTTTTGTTCATAATTGTATATTTTTCAAGAAAATGTTGAGCAAGGATTGGAATATCTTCTTTTCTGTCACGAAGTGGAGGAAGAGAAAAATTAATCACGTTAAGGCGGTAGAACAGGTCTTCCCTGAACCGCTTTTCTGCTACAAGTTTTTTCAGGTCTTGATTTGTGGCAGAAAGAAACCGTATATCGGCATGCATGGTTTTCAATCCACCTACCGGCTTGTACTCTCCCTCCTGCAGGAGTCTGAGAAGTTTTGCCTGCATCACCATGTTTAAATCTCCGATTTCATCAAAAAAAAGAGTGCCCCTGTCAGCTTCTTCAACAAGGCCTTTTTTATCTTTCCATGCCCCGGTAAATGCCCCCTTGACATGTCCGAAAAGTTCGCTTTCAATGATATGCTCAGGCATGGCGGTGCAATTAATTGTAATAAACCTATTTTCATTACGCTGGCTGTGATAATGGATAGCTCTGGCTACAAGTTCTTTCCCTGTTCCGCTTTCGCCGCATATCAAGATTGTAGCACTCGATTGTGCTACCTGTTCGATCTCCTTTATAATCGACTTGATTGCATGGCTGGATCCTATAATAGCAGAAAATTTCTTTTGCTGTTTAAGTGATTTAAGCAGAGCGTTATTTTCAAGGGAAAGGCTCTGCAGCTTCATTGCGTTGTTAATTGTAAGCAATATGCGTTCTTTGCGAAAAGGTTTGGCAATATAGTCAAAAGCCCCTTTTTGCGTGGCTTCAACAGCTGTTTCAATGGTGGCATAGGCAGTCATGACGACAACAACAACATCCGGCTGATTTTTTTTTGTATGCTCAAGCAGAGCAATCCCATCCATCTTTGGCATTTTCAGATCAGTTATTACCATATCAATATGCTGATTTTTCATTATTTCAACCGCCTTCAAGGGATCATGGCTGGCCACAACATCATAATCGCTTTTTTCGGTTATAATCCTTGTAAGGAGGGTGAGCATGTCTTTTTCATCATCTACGACTAAAATTTTTCCTGCCATATTATGTCGTCCTTTTTTGCCCTCAGCACCAGCGTAAAAGCAGTTCCTCTGGGTTTCCGCAAGGTTTCTATTGTGCTGCTTTCGCACCTGATAGTCCCTTTATATTTATTTATAATTCCGTGGCTGACAAAAAGTCCAAGTCCTGTGCCTTCGCCCTCGCTCTTGGTGGTAAAAAACGGGTCGAATATTTTGTCAATGTGTTTCTTTTTTATGCCATGACCATTGTCACTAACCAATACAATTACTTTTTCCGGATCATTATCCAGCGCTGTTTTAATTTCCAGTATGCCGTTTTGTTTCATGGCTGCTACAGCATTGTTAATAAGGTTTAACATGACCTGCTGCATCTGCCTTGAATCACCTTCTATTCTGGGCAGTCCGGATGCCATATCCAGCCGAAGCTCAATGTCATTCATCTGCAATGAATGGCTTACCACATCAAGTATAGCCTTGATAGCCTCATTAATATCACAATATACAGACTGGCCTTCTCCCTGACGGGCAAAACTCAAGAGATTTTCAACTACTGCCTTGCAGTGGAAGCCTTGAGTCTCTATAGTTTTCAAATCCTTGTATTGTTGACTGTTTTTGTCAAAATCTTCCAGAAGAAGATCGGTAAATCCTAATATAATTCCAAGCGGGTTATTGATTTCGTGAGCTACCCCTGCAGCCAGAGTCCCCATTGACGCGAGTTTCTCAGTATTAACAAGCTGTTTTTCCAGCTTTTTGTTTTCTGTTGTATCCCTTGCAATACAAAAAACCGAGATTACCCTGCCGTTTTCGTCCTTGCGGGGCATAAAATTAGCATTGAGCCATATCTGGTATTCCCCCCTGGTTACCATAAACTCATCCCGCATGCTTTTTCCGAATTTGAAAACCGATTTGATAAGCTTGAGTTGTTTTTCTGCAATTTCCTGTGAAAAAAGATCTGAGAGGGGCCGGCCTATAAATTGAGAAGGAACTCCCCCAAAAAAAGCAGCAGTAAAGCTGTTGAGTGATCGAAAGCAGCCGGAATTGTCTACCGTAAAGATAAAGTCTTCAGCGCTTTCCACCAGAATTCGGTATCGTTCTTTATATTGTTTTATTTTTTTAGATTGAACTGAGATTTTATCTTTAAGTACGCGAAAGCGCCATCGCCCATATAATAAAGCGCTTCCTGTTCCTATCAATAAAGAAAAGATGCCCAGTGCTTGAAGCCAGATAAAATTATTATTGTCCACGCATCCAGCCCGCATGCTTCTCATAATGGCTAAGATAAAGCATAATAAGCTGATACTACAGACGATTATCAGAGCAGCCCTGGTAAGTTTGAGTCGGTTTTGAGAATCCATTAGGTCAGCTTTTAGCAGCTAATCAATTTTAACAAGTATTATATTGTAATTTTGTTTCTATGTGTCTTAATAGCTGAATTATTATAATCGGAAACACCTTTAATGCAAGAAAAAGATCAGAACCTGAAAAATAACATTGTTTAATGCAATGTTAAGTGCTTGCCTATTGAAAGGTCATATCAAAATATTGTATAGGTATAAATCAGGAATTATATCAAAGAAAGCTGGTAAAATCATAGTTGCAAACCAGCATTATGCTCCTTTGCAGCACTTGAAACCAGAATAACGTTAAACAATCAGGATCATCTCCAGATTAGTTGTAGTTAATTCTTGCTCGCCTCTGGCGAGAAG
>CAYYMU010000132.1:0-6455 GCA_964472445.1 uncultured Desulfobacteraceae bacterium | reverse complement strand
AGCTTCTCGCCAGAGGCGAGCAAGAATTGACTACAACTAATCGGGAGATGATCCACATTTATTAACACTGTTCGGCGGTGGGAGAAAAATGCAAGTATGCAATTCGTCCAGTTTATAAAATCAAGAGTCGAAATTACTTCGACTGGTAATACGAGGTAGAACTGATTTCCGCTTTGCCAACCGCAGTGTCCATTTTGACGAGTGTGTATGCACCGAACAGCGCTGGCTTCGCTTTTAGGTAGTAGATTCTGCCGGATTCCAAGTTGTCGTAGACAGCGGTGTCAAGCGTCGATTTTGGAAATGAGTTCTGCTGCAGAACTACTTTCAAAGCACCTGGCTTAGCATGGATCGGTATATAGGCGTTATTAATTAGCGGCCCGATACGCTCTTTATCGTTAAGGATTGCGCTGAAATGTATTCCACGGCTAATAATACTCTCTGAACGATAGAGGTACACCAATGCTTCATCTGAATGAGCTTGTTGTGCCTGGAACGGGATACTTGACATCACACAACCTTGCAAAGTTACCGCAGCCAGAATCAAACTGCATAATAATACTAATCTTTGAAACATCTTCAACCTCCTTTAAAATTTTAAAATACGTTAATTATTTATTACAAAAAATATTACAATGTTGATAACAGTCCTTTTATAAGATTAGCATAGCATTTTTTATATCAAAAACACAAAAATATAAAGCGATTTATTTAATTAACTAATTACCAACGATGAGTCAATCGGCAAAAATCGCCGAACTAATAAGGATAGATCGTGAGAGCGAAGCGAACCACGATCTTATCCGGTTGTTGAACAAGCCCTGTATCATCTGTAATCTCTCTTTATATATAGGTTTTAGGTGTCACATTTTGACATCTGTTTACGTAGATGCTATTAAAAAACATGTCAAGACCATGGATAATTGAATTTAAAGGTACTCTGTATCACGTTTTGATTTTCCCCGGAGTGATGATTTTTTCTGAGTTAATCAGTTGCTTATGATAACAAAATATCGTAAAAATAAATTGATTTAGTCAACTTAATGGCAGAAGAGTGTTTATCATCTGGTTTTTGGCTCTTTGCAAACACACCGATTGTTCGACAAAAATAATTGAAGAGCCATGTAGCAAGCTACAGGGAATCTTCGACCGTAAGGAAGCTTGCCATTTTTAGATTCGCGCTCGCTAACCCCGCAGCAAGCTACGGGGAATGGGCTCGCTGTTGCGGTTTAAATGGAGGAATAGCGATGAAGTCCGGAAGAAGTATTTTTCTCTGTATTTTTTTTATTGGTCTTATGGTTGCCTGCCTGAGCTCCTGTAGCACAGCTACTACCGAAAGCACAAAGGTTTCTCTTAAACCGCTTGATCAGTTTACACCTGCCGAAAGATATATTATCGCGGTTATTCCTTTTGAGTACAAGGGCAAACAAGAACAGTACAAGATTCTTAGTAATAAACTGGATGATCTAATCATTGGAGAAATCCTGCAAACAGGCAGATTCAGAGTCGTTGAGCGGAGCCGTATCGATGTAATCCTCAAAGAGATGGCATTGAGCCAGGCAGGTATAATTGATGAAAATACAGCTGGTAAAATCGGCAAACAGCTTGGGGCAGAAATGGTGTTGGTGGGAAGCCTTACCGCTGTTAATCCAATCAGGAAACGTGACAGCATTGGTTCTAGCGTGTGGCGGGAGACCCGAGGTTTTGAGATAAGCCTGCAAGGACGCCTGACAGATATTGTACGAGGCGAAATTGTGGCTGCATCCAAGGCAACCGGCATGGAAGCCCAGCAGGAAAAGATGGCCTTTGGCGCAAAAACAGGGCTCATTGCCCCTGAAGAAACTCTACTCAACAAAGCAATGGAAACCGCTGTAAGGATCCTTGTGAATAATTTGGCAGGGCAGATAATGCCAAGGAGCGGCTCGTAACTTTATACGATTGAGGCCGGTTTCAGACGATTCCAAAACTTGCTTTCCATGATCATCGGCGTCCCATAGCATGTGGTGTGGTTATTATTCCATTGACTCAGAAATCCCTTTTTCTTATACTAAATTTACGAAAAAGAAAGTTCCTATCAGATCCAGTAGTAATTAACCGGGGGCAGGTTATACCAATGGAAGATAAGGCGGGGCTTTTTCAGAACATCAGGGGCGATCTCTCCGGCGCTGCATCAGCGGCCATCATAACCCCCCTCCCCATGTCCATAGGGTACGGTATGATTGCCTTTGGCACCCTTAGGGCCTTGCATATGCGCCCAATGCTGCTTTGACCGGGGTTTATTGTGCGATTTTTGCCGGCTTCTTTGCCTCACTCCTGGGAGGGACTTCCGTTCTCATTACGGGGCCCAAAGGGCCTCTTACCTTGGTTTTGGCTTCTGTTGTGGCCTACCTGGTCAACAATCCCCCGCTCCCCGGGCAGACATTGATTCTGAAATTCTCCACTTGACACCAGATGGCTTTGAATCCCTGAGGATTAACCACCCCGGCATAGCCCAGAAACTCATAATGGGCCTTGCCCGTGAGCTGTGAGCCTGCGTCTCAGGATGGCAAACGAGGAATTAAGACTACTGGAAGACTTTTAGCACTGGTAACCTGCCCCAACAGCGGATCACCCCTTGGGACAGTTAATGAATGGGGCATCTTTAGGTGTCACCTTTTGACATCTGTTTACGTAGATGCTATTAAAAAAAACATGTCAAGACCATGGAGAATTGAATTTAAAGGTACTCTGTATCACGTTCTTTCACAGGGAACGAACAAAAGGATATATTTTGGGACGATGAGGACAGAAACTGTTTTATTCGCATTATAGGTGAAATGTCAGATCGCTTTGATGTGAATATTTTTGCCTATGTATTAATGGACAACCATTACCATATTCTTCTTCGAACAAACAACCCCAACTTTTCAAAGGCAATGCAGTGGATGGGAGTCACTTATACAAGACGTTTTAATAACTGCCATGCTCGCAGTGGTTCTCTGTTTCAGGGCAGGTTTAAAAGTCTTATCGTAGAAAATGATGCCTACTTTGTTTGTCATGTTATATTCATCGAAATCCATTAAGAGCCGGTATCGTTAAACGGCTTATTGATTATAAGTGGAGCAGTTATCCGGTATATGCCTATAACAGAAAGTATCCCGAATGGTTGAAAACAGATACCATCCTGTCGCAGCTCGGTACAGATAATCCGCAATTAGGCGTAGATAAAAGTCTAATTAAAATGTTTTTGGAAATGACACCTGAAGAACGCCTCAAATCAAACGATAACACAATACGAGTGAAGGGAAGGCCCGTCTCGGAATCAAGTCCGATCTTTCAGTGAAATTGCATAATTTTAAATCATACATAAAGGGAAAACGCGCATGGGAATCGATACTAAAAAGAAGGACTGGGAGAAGTTCGTTAAAATAATTCCGCTAATCTTTTGTTTCATGTTAATCCTCTTTTTCAGATCGCCTCTTTCGGCCATGGAAGCCATTGGGGTTGTGAAAAACGTAAAAGGAGCGGCCTTGATTGAAAGGGGTAAAAAAAGTCTGCCGGTAAAGCCTGGAGATAAGCTTTTACAGGGAGATACGGTTGTCACGACCGAGGGAGCTTCCCTGGGTATTATTTTCCGTGACGACGGGCTTCTATCCGTGGGGCCTAATACACGTCTTGTCGTGGAAGAATATGAATTTATACCGGCCGAGAAAAAGCTGGGCATGATATCTCGAATTTTTAAAGGAAGTGCGGTATATTTGTCCGGGGTGATAGCTAAACTAAAGAAAGATTCAATCCTTTTCAAAACCCCCACAGCCGTATGCGGCATTCGTGGTACGCAAATAGCCATTCAAGTTGGTGAATGTGGACATTAATAAGGGAGTAAACATGGTGAATCATTCGCGTAAAATTAAGTTCAGTGAACTTTCGATATGGATAATGATAGGGACAATTATAATCATCTTCGGCATTGGTGGGTGCGCACCCAGGACAAGAATTTTTCTATTGCCTGATCCCGATGGTCATGTGGGGCAGGTTATTGTTTCATCGAAAGGCGGGGAGCAGGTTCTATCAACTGCTTATGAAACAACCGAAGTCGCGAGCTCCAGAAGCCTCCCGAGCGAACCAAAAGTCATGGATGAAGCAGTGGTGAAGGATATATTTAAAGAGGCGCTGGAGGCACAACCCATGCCGCCCACTCATTTTTTACTCTACTTCATAAGTGGCACCAAAGATCTGACGGCGGCCTCTTTGAAATTGATTCCTCAGATGATCAGTGCCATAAAGAATTGCCTGTTTACCGATATCAGCGTGGTTGGCCATACGGATAGAGTCGCTTCTAAATCCTACAACCGGAGATTATCTTTAAAAAGGGCCGAGACTGTTGCAGAGATGCTGATTTTAAATGGGATCGATCCGGAAATCATCGAAATTACATCTCATGGTGAGGAGAATCCACTGGTGGAAACGCCGGACAATATGGCGGAACCCAGGAATAGACGTGTCGAAATAATCGTGCGTTAATCTGCATCATCTTGAGCCATAACAACAAGGGCTGATTCGTTAAGGAAAAGATCGCTTTTATTAGGAGCCTTTAGGTGTCACCTTTTGACATCTGTTTACGTAGATGCTATTAAAAAAAACATGTCAAGACCATGGAGAATTGAATTTAAAGGTCTCAGGGAACGAACAGATTAATCCCCAGGGATAATTATTACGCGAGGTGTTAATATGAAACAGCTTAAAAAACTCATTAGTCAGATTGCGAGCCGTATAAATACTGTTTTGCTTGAACACGGATTTGATGCGGAGTTATATGTTCGAGAATGTATTTCCTGGAATAAACTGAACAAATTTTATGCTTTTTACGGAATTACTTCTTTTCATCCACTTGGGCTTTATTTCAGGCACTCCAACCTTGCGGGAAGCTATTTTCTCGGCAAATGCTCAGTTGAAAACTCGGTTTTGTATAAAAGTGACATTCGGGGGGATGAACTAAAGGCTAAGGGAGAGATATTTCATAACAGTGGAACAGATATTGTGGTGTATGACGATGAGGTGATCAGAATTAAAGGCAGTTTTCTCATTAAAACCCTGGTTCATAATTTTTCTCATAATCCGGACAATCTTGAAGAATTCTTAATATTGAGTACATTATCCATGCATTATGCTAATATTCATGGTTCTCCGGTTGAGGGGTCTTTTTTAGGCCCTTTCAGCACTGTTGATTTAACATCTCTTCATAATTGCCTTGTTAGAGCTTATGCTTATTTGCAGGCAGGAGAGATGTCTGATAAATTGATTGAGCCTGGACAGATCCAGGTTAGCAATGGAGATATATTTGATTTCAGTTATCGTTTTCCTTCTAAAGATCTTAATGATTATATTGATTTTAAGCCTGGTGAAAACCCCAGGGGTATTTTTATTGACTTTATAGAAAGCCGGGAAAAGGATTTTCAGAATTTATTCGATGTTGTTTGTCTCAAGACTTCAGGCAAGATTCCTGACAGCGCCTCAGTTAATAGATATGCTGTCATTAAAGGAGAAATCTATATCGGCGAAAATGTTCTTGTAGCCCAGAGAGCATATCTTGAAAATGCCTGGCTCGGAAACGGAGCAAATGCTCAGGAGAATTGTTACATTATTGATTCCCGTCTTGCAGGAAACAATGTGACTGCTCATGGCGCTAAAATTATTCATGCGCAGCTTGGGAATAAAGTATTTGTTGGTTTTAATTCGTTTCTGCGAGGAAAAGCTGATTGTTCTCTGACTGTCGGCGAAGAAACCATTATAATGCCTCACACAATTATAGACCTTAAAGAGCCCCTTGATATTCCGTCAGGGTATCTTGTATGGGGTTTGATCAAGAAGCAAAGCGATCTGAAAAAACACAGCATATCACTTGCCGAGCTTTCTATGATTAATGGGAAATTAACTCGTGGTTTAATGCATTTCAAAGGCAGCGGGTTCGATTTTGTTCAGACTTTTCAAGACCGTATCGAGCATATACTGGCTGCCAACGGCGCTTATTTTGACGGGAGTAAAAACAAAGGACATGCCCAGAAAGGACGGGATATTTCTTTTAATATTATACAGCCTTATCCGTGTGGTCCGCTCGAGGGTTTTTATCCCACTATATCCATTCGTTCCTGAAATTGTGGATATCGGATTGAGCATATGGAAATATTTATTTTACCCTGAAAAACCTGGTCCTCAGGGCCAGGTCAGAGATAGGTGGCTTTGTCTGGAGAAATGCTGCAAGAGTTTGAAGTGAGCTAAAGTTAAGGAATTCTGTCAATTATATAAAATAAGCGGATCGACTCCATAATTTTAGGCACTTTTAACTTGTACCGCTTTAAGTAAAATAGCACCTTTCAGGGATAAACCAAAGCTTGGCCCTCTGGACCAGGATTCTTTATTAAATAAATGAGCGACCCGCCCGCCTCGCCTGAGCGAGACAACAAAAGAACGAAGAGCAT
>CAYYMU010000131.1:3859-6457 GCA_964472445.1 uncultured Desulfobacteraceae bacterium | reverse complement strand
TAAAATTAGAAAACTGTTTGAATGTATTAAAAATCGTTAGCAAAAAACCTGTTGACATATTGTTATTAATAAAAGACAAAATGCATTAGCATAATTGCTGTTTTTATTATGGCTGGTTCTTTGTTTACGATTTGTTATACATGAGTTTTTTCTGGTTTTAATTTAATTATAACTGTTGCGATAACTAACAAAAACTAAAGTTGAATTATTTGAAAGTCATTTGCAAGCGAGATTGAGCAGTTTTGGAAATTCCAAAAATGTTCATGGAGCGAACAAATCATACTTTTTACGAGTTAATCAAAATTTATTATAAAACTATTAATAAAATTGTGGACAAATAACAATAGAAAGTGTTAAAAAACAAAATTTGTGTAACTAAATTGTAATTGAGACCCTTTGAAAATGTTTAATTTTGTTCAAGCTTGGTCATTGTGTTGATTTTTTTGCAATGACAATTATGTGGTTTTGCAAATGTCTCGTAATTATGAATGGAGGTGATTCGTTGGGTAGCGTAGTTAAAAAGCGAAAAAAAAAGATGCGAAAGCATAAACATAGAAAGTTGCTGGCCCGTACACGCCATCAGAGAAGAAAAGGCAAATAATATCTTAACGTAAAAATATTTCAGCGTTTTTTACAATAAGGCCTTTAAACCGTAATAGCGAGTGCAATCCCCGTAGCCTTGCTGCGGGGTTTATTTTGTCATTGCGAGGAGCATGAGCGACGAGAAATCTTAATAATTCAATTTTGTTAAGATTTCTCCAATGTCGCCCCTTATTCTGATACCTTTGCAGAACGTGATATTTTTTTGTCAGGCAAAGAAGGCTAAAATTTCATGCTGCTTTTTCTGATTTTTAAAAGAATGACAGTTCCTTCCTCTAATACAAAATTCATCACCATGTATCCAGACAGAAGGAGATATGGAAATGACCTACAAATTATTTGAAGAAGTTGTTCTATCAAAAGACATTCCTGATAAAAAAATAAAGAAAGGTGATGTTGCAAGCATTGTTGAGCATCATCCTGGTTCTAACGGTGAAGACGGTTATTCATTAGAACTATTTAATACGCTCGGAGATACAATAGCAGTGATAACTGTATCTGCTTCTGCAATTAAACCGTTAAATGAATATGAGATTTTCAATGTTCGTTCGTTGGCGGTAGCATAAAAACACAGGTTCTCTCCCCTCGATTCCCTGACCCCTCATGCTTTCTGAAACAGGTTCTGGATTTTTTAGTTCAATTACGTTATCTTCGCTTCCCTAATGAGACTATCAGGAAATTCTGTAATGATTAATAATGAGACGCAAAAACCCCCCTTTTTTAGTCTGCGCCGTGAAGCATCAATGTTAAATTATTAAGTTTTTTACTTCGACATTTTACGGTTCCTTGTTCTGCAGTTCGAAACAGTAGAAAAAACCTAAACAGTTTCAAATAGGTTTTTTGGGTTGCAATTTCTCGCAAACTATAGTTGGCACCTGCAAATGAACTACCCTGTAGCAGCGCCATGAGGTATCAAAATGAATTTTCATTTAACCCCTATGCAAAGCATCGAGGAATTCTTTTGATTAAATAGTTCGTTAATGGTATTGACCTGAACCACTTACGATGCCATCAACTTTCAATTATGGTCATGGGACTGCCGGCGAACACTAATGGATAATACCAATATGCAAAACAAGCCCAGGGTAAAAAGTATAGCCATTATCCCTGCTTACAATGAATGTGAAAAAATCGGGCAGGTTGTTTCAGAAATACGGAGATCGGCTGAAAATATAGATGTCCTGGTTATTGATGACGGCTCAACAGATAAGACAGCCCAATATGCGAGGGCGGCGGGCGCAAAGGTTATTCGTCTTTGCACTAATATGGGATATGGTGTGTCTTTGCAAACCGGCTTCAAGTATGCCTACGAGAAAGGGTATGAGTATCTGGTTCAATTGGACGGAGACGGTCAGCATGACCCTGCGTATATTCCCGATATGTTGAAGATAGTTATCTCCGGAGAGGCTGATCTGGTTTTGGGGTCAAGGTTTCTTGATCAATCAGCTACTGATGGACGCCCTGCGCCCGGGTATAAGGCAAGTATGGCCAGAAAATTGGGTATCGGGCTATTTGCTTTTCTGACGACAAAACTTGTAGGATTCAAAATTACAGACCCTACTTCCGGTTATCAGGCTTTTAATAAACGCGTTTTGGCTTTTTTAACTCAAGACTTTTTCCCCTGTGACTTTCCGGATGCAGATGTCATCATAATGCTTAACAGAGCTGGTTTTAAAATCAGAGAATTCCCTATGCATATGTCTAAAAGAGAAAACGGGAAATCAATGCACAGCGGGATAAAGCCTGTTTACTACATATTCAAAATGTTTCTTTCCATGTTTATGACGCTGTTGCGAAAGACGCCGACGTCTATATAATAAGGCCGGGAGAAAAGACATTATTGCAGATATCGTAAGTTATAGCGTATTATGGTGTAATATTGGTCAAAAGAGAGGTTAAAAGAAAGATGTTCAGGGGTTCACAGTTCAGATGTTGATCCCCTCATTTAATTATCCCTATGGAATCAATGGTTAAGAAAAAAAAGCGCGAAGCGCTTAA
>CAYYMU010000131.1:1953-3759 GCA_964472445.1 uncultured Desulfobacteraceae bacterium | reverse complement strand
AAATCCCGCAGTATATAACGATCTACGGTCATTTTTATCTGGTGAATAACGAGGTCTGTATTAGGAGGGCAGAGACTATGATGCCAAGACAGAAAATAGCTATGATAATCATTTGCCTGTTCATTTTTATTTTCATGCTCGATTTGGTCAGGCGGCGGAAATTAAGGGAAGAATACTCCTGGTTGTGGCTTTTAACCAGTGCGTCATTGTTTATTCTGGTTATAAAATACAGTTGGCTCACATCTTTAAGCCGTCTGATAGGTGTGGTACTTCCTACATCCACTTTGTTTTTAGGCGCCTTGATATTTTTGATGATAATCTCTGTCCAGTTCTCGGTAAGGATATCTAATTTGACTAACCAGGTCAAAAATCTTGTTCAGGAAAATGCATTGCTCAGAGATAAGATAGAGGATGTAAGAGAAGGGCATAAGATATAAATTATGGCCTCCATTTTTCTTGCAAACGCTCCTTATTCTCTGGAGGAAAGATATGGGAATCTTGCTTCACTCGGAGCGACCCTTCCTCATTTGGGTTTGCTTAGCCTGGGAGCTGTTTTACGGGGGAAAGGCCATCGTATTTCCATTGTGGATGCTTCTGCCCAAGGCATAGGCTACCAACAGACGATTGAAGAAACAAAAAAATTTAAACCAGACATCATAGCGCTTACGGCCGTAACACCCTCATTTATCAAGACGGTGAAGCTGGCTTCAATTATGAAGGGGATTTATCCTGACATTCCTATTGTTATTGGAGGCCCTCACTTCACTGCAGTTCCTGAGCAAACACTAAGCGATTTTCCGGTTTTTGACTATGGCGTTGTGGGTGAAGGTGAAGTAACATTCCTCGAATTAGTTGAAGCACTTTCTTCGGGTAAAACTTTGTCGAATGTTCAGGGAATAGTCTATCGAGAAAACAGTAAGATTGTTTTTACCGCACCCCGGCCGCAGATACATGATCTCGACGTCCTTCCCTTTCCCGCCTGGGATTGTTTACCTGGTTTTCCTTCTCTATATCATCCGGCGCTGTTTAAATATAAAAAACTACCCGCCACTCATATCATTTCCGCCCGAGGCTGTCCTAATAAATGTATTTTTTGCGATACATCTGTGTTCAGTCGCCGGATCAGGTTTCATAGTCCGGAATACATATTGGAAATGATCGGGTATTTAGTTAATAATTTCGGAATAAAAGAGATCATTTTTGAAGACGACCAGTTTCTTATTAAAAAGAAAAGGGTGATAGAGATTTGTGAAGGTATTTTAAAAGCTAATTGGTCCATTTCCTGGTGTTGCAGCGCCAGAGTTAATGCTGTAAACGACCTTGCGATGTTGAAACTGATGAAACAATCCGGTTGCTGGCAGATCAGTTATGGCATAGAGTCAGGGAACCAAAAAATTCTCGATTTTGCCAAAAAGGGAATTACGATCAGTCAGATTGAAAAAGCGATCAGGTTAACCCATAAGGCCGGAATATTGAGCAAAGGATACTTTATCCTTGGACTCCCTTATGAAAATGAAGAAACCATGAAAAATACTATCTCTTTTGCCAAATCCCTTCCTCTTAACGATATGAGTGTTTTTAACTTGACCCCTTTCCCGGGGTCAAAAATGTATAGTATAGCCGAACAATTTGGCACTATTGAAAAAGATTTTGAAAAAATGAACCTTCTTGAGGTAGTTTATGTCCCGACAGGATTATCAAAGGAGATTTTGTTATATTACCAGCGCCGCTTTATGAAAGAATTCTACTTAAGGCCGCGCATTATTGGTAATTACCTCAAGAGGCTGTTAGTCAATCCCTTGAATT
>CAYYMU010000131.1:0-1853 GCA_964472445.1 uncultured Desulfobacteraceae bacterium | reverse complement strand
ATTACGCCCTCCTTAAACCAGGGGGCATTTATAGAGAGGACTATTTTAAGTGTTTTAAGCCAAAAAGGAGATTTTGAGTTAGATTATATCATTGTTGATGGCGGATCGACGGACAACACTTTAGATATTGTCAGGAAATACCAGGAAAACTTGACGTGGATTTCAGAAAAAGATCAAGGCCAATCAGATGCAATCAATAAGGGTTTCAATATGGCGACCGGGGAACTCCTCGCCTGGCTGAATTCAGATGATACATATGAGCCAAATGCTTTAAACGAAGTTGTGCAAAGATATAAAGAATATAAATACAGTTGGTGTTTCGGCAACTGCCGGAATATCAACGAAAGCGATCAAGAAATACGAAAGATTATAACGTGGTATAAAATCATTCAAAGCAAAAGATATTCCTTTCAACGACTGCTTTCCAAGGACTTTATTCCTCAGCCCGCTACATTTTTCACAAGAGAAGTATTTCGAGAAATAGGGCCATTGGATATCAACTGTGAATATTCAATGGATTATGATTACTGGCTGAGAATTGCAAAAAAATATGAGCCCTTCTATATAAATAAATTTTTAGCTAATTTCAGGTGGCAGGCTGAGTCAAAAAACAGCGCGAACTATAAAAAAGCTGCATATGAAACCTATCATACAGCAAAGAAACATGCCAGCCCGCAAGACAACTATCCTATACTTGGGCATTATCTTCATTATAGGACATTGTGCGTATTATACAGGTTTCTATGAAAAGAACCTTTTTGTCTAATCGATATGAATCCATAGATCTTAAGGTCAGGATACTTCTTTTCCTTGTAGACATTATTGGAAGCGTCTTTTTTTTCCCATTAAGAATTCTAAATCGCAGAGGCGGAAAATACGAACCCAATAAGGTAAGAAATATTCTTATCCTCAGGATGGATGGTTTAGGCGACTTAGTCCTTTCTACCGCTGCTCTTAGAGAAATTAGAAACGGGTTTCCAAAGGCCAGGATCACGTTGGTTGTGGGATCTTGGACCAGGGATATCGCTGAATGCGTCTCTTTTTATGACCATCTCATTGTCCATGATTGTTTTCTTTTCAGTTTTTTTAGAGGAAACAGAAAGTTCGATTTTAAAGGGGAGTTAAAATTCATAAAAGAATTAAGAAAGAACAAATTTGATTTGGGGATCGATCTTCGAGGAGACCTGCTAAGTATTATTCCTTTATATTTGTCAGGAGCAAAATTCCGGTTTGCAAAAGATACAAGAGGCGGAGGCTTTTTACTTACCCATATTGTCAAATGGCAAAAAAAAGGCATTAAACATGAAAAAGACAAGGCCCTTCAAGTTGTGGAAACACTCGGTCTCAGTATAAAAAGCAGGGACATGGAATTAAGCATTGCCCAAGACGATGTGGAATATGTAGAAAAATACATGGACGAAAACGGGCTAAATCAATCCGATATGCTTGTTACTATTGCTCCCCGTGCATTATATCCCTGGAGGTCTTGGCGACCAGATAATTTTGCCCAGGTTGCCTCTGCGATTATGAAAACATACAATGCTAAAGTAGTTCTTGTTGGAAGTCGTAATGACAGACCGATTTTAGACGAGATTAACGCGTTAACTGAGTTTAAGGCAATAAATAGCGCTGGAATGCTGTCTCTGCAGCAAGTATCGGCTCTGATCTACAAATCTGCTATTTTTATAGGTAATGACAGCGGCTTGATCCACATTGCAGCAGCTCATAAAACTCCCATGGTTCAAATTTTCGGACCCGGAGAACCTGAAAAGTTTGCATATACAGGCAAGAACAATATCTTATTAATAAAAAACGATTGCCCTTATCATCCATGTACCCAGCAAATTTGCAAA
>CAYYMU010000130.1:0-6494 GCA_964472445.1 uncultured Desulfobacteraceae bacterium | reverse complement strand
TTTAGCTTCTCGCCAGAGGCGAGCAAGAATTAACTACAACTAATCTGGAGATGATCCTTATTTAAATACGATATTTTCAAAAGAAATTATAGTTCTGGCCATATTCTTTTTTATAAGCCATTTTTGTGCATCCATAATATCTCTTTCCAATGGAGGCTTTACATCAGGGAAAACAGGAATTTGATACATGTCTTTAATCGAGACGGGGAAACGTGTATGTTTTAACAAAAGATCCTTATATGCTTCAGGGTTCTGATTTATCTTTTCAACCGCAGCGCTGTAGGCTTTTATAAAGCGATTTGCAAGGGAATCATCTTTTTTGATTAGCTCTATCTGCAGTGCCAGTACAGTTAGGCTTGTATCAAGCCCACGGTCATCAGCCAGAATTCTTGCGTTTTTCGATTCAGCAAGAGTCAGCAGAGGTTCGGGAAGAAGCGCGACAGGAACTTTATCTGCAAGCAGCATCTGAAGACGAATCGGTATTTTTTTAATTTCCTGCTTTTTAATAAAATCAGGACGAAGGCCTTTGTCTGCAAGTATTTGATCTAATAGATATTCAATTATAGAATATCTTGAAATGGCTATTTGTTTTCCATGAAGCTCTTTTAAATTTTTTATTTTTGAACCTGGTGAGGCTGCCAGGCCAAACATCCTGTATTTTGGATTAGTATGAAAGGCAGTAGTGATGATTTTAATTTTTTGATTAGAGTGAATAAGGAGTACAGTATTAAGGATATCACCGAAATATCCGTCCAGTTTGCCGGCACATAAAGCTGCATCCCTTTCAAGAGCGCTCTGGAAGGAAATGATCTCAAGTTCGATACCCTGTTTTTCAAAAAACCCGTATTCCCGACCAACAAACAGTGGCAAAGTATCCAAAACCGGCAGAACACCGAATCTGACTATATCTCTGCCATGACTGACATGCGGCATTACAAGCACAAGCATAAATATGAAAAAAGCTGAGGTTTCTGTTTTTATAACATGTTTAAAAAACATAAATTTATTTATTCCCAAAGCCCTTAAACCTTATTACTTAAACCTTTTACGAATTCATCATATATCATAGTTTAATTATCACATCAATCATACATGTTCATCAACTTTAAAACAATTAGCTTTTGTTTTTGATTAAATTCAAAATAAAATATAAGAATCGTCTTAAATATTCTTGGCAAATAAGAAAACAACTGGTATAATTGATAAAAAAAGTACAATATAAGGAGGAAAATATGAAGATAAAACTTTTGATATTGAGCCTGGCTATATCGTTGATGATTATTCCGTTAACAGTGCATGCTTCAGAAATGACAGGACAAGAGATTATGAAGAAACAGAAAGAGCTGCATAAAGTTCAGACAGAAATCGGAAACGAAATCATGCTTCTTGTGGATAAGGATGGCAGCAAGGAAAGGAGGCAGGTAAAACGCTATGCAAAAGAAACCGGTCAGGATATTCACCGTTATCTGATTGTATTTCTTGATCCTGCTGATATCAAAGGTACAGCTCTTCTTACATGGGAACAGAAAGAACGGGAAAATGATCAATGGCTGTATCTTCCGGCACAGAAAAAAATGCAGCGTATCGCAAAGGGAAGCAAGAAAAATTATTTTATGGGTACAGATTTTACATATGAAGATATGGAGCCGGAAGATATTGACAACTTCATCTACAAGATATTGCGCTCAGAAAAGCTGAGTCAGGATAAACAGGTTTCTGAATGTTATGTAATTGAATCTGTTCCTGCCAACAAGGAAAAGAAAAAGGAAAGCGGCTATTCCAAAAGGATTATGTGGATAGAAAAGGAATACTTGTATACGCTTAAGGTAGAATTTTACGACCGCAGGGGCAGGTTGCAGAAAGTACAGACTAATCATGCGTTAATAAATATTTCAGGAACAATATGGCGTGCGAAAAAATCTTTGATGAAGCATCTGTTGAGAGACCATAAGACTCTTACAGGTACTACTTCAAGAGAGATTAACAATCCTCTGAAGGATTCCGTATTCACAGAACGTTTTATACTTTCCGGCAAGCATAAACAGTAAGGGAAAGTGCCTAAAGTATATTAAGGTGCCTAAAATGCCTAAAGTTAAGGAATGCTGTCAATTATATAAAATTAGTGGAGCGAAGCGACTCCACAACTTTAGGCACTTTAAATACTTTAGCGCACTTTAGGCACTCATGTTCGTATCGAAGGAGCGCTAATTTAATATTTTTCTGGGAGCGAAACGAATGCTGATATTGAAAGGTTATACTTATGCGTAAACTCATGCTGTGGAGTCATGCCCATCCCTGGATTGTTATTGTTTGCATTACTGTTGCAACAATTTTTGCTTTATACAGCGCCCGCAGCATAAAGATTAATGCCTCAACAGAAGGCATGATGATTCAGGGAGATCCCGCCCAGGATTATTATAGAGAAACGCTGAAAAAATTTGGAACTGATAACATTACCGTTATTTTTATCCATGACAAAAATCTCTTTACCCCGGAAAAACTGAAACAACTGGATGATCTGGCTTTCAAGCTCGAGGAATTACACGGAGTCAGCAAGCTTGAAAGTCTTTATTCCGTGACCAATTTTAAAGGAGTTGATGGCGCCCTTGAAACCAATCCACTTATGGACTGGCCTCCCGAAACTCTGGAAGAAGCCAAACGGGTAAAAGCAGACGCTCTTAGAAATCCTATCTTTCTTAACAACCTGATTTCAAAAGACGGTACGGCTACAGCAATAAACCTTTTTGTGGAAGTAGATCCTGATGACCCTGAGTTTAATGTTAAGTTTTCCAGGCAGGTAGATGAAATCATAAAACCGTTCCAGAACCAGTTTGATACCGTATTCCAGATCGGTCTTTCCTACACCCGTCGTTTGATAAGTGATAATATTATAGGAGACACGTTTAAACTGGTGCCAATGGCAATCTTTGTTCTTCTGTTAACTTTGATGGTATTCATGCGTTCAGCCAGCGGGGCTGTGTTGCCAATGATTACTGCGGGCACAAGCGTTATCTGGACAGCCGCTTTTATGGCACTGGCGGATATTCCTATTAATGTGCTCACAGTTATTGCCCCTGCACTTATTATTGTTGTCGGATCGACAGAGGATATACACATTCTTTCTGAATATATGGAAAGTGTCGGGGAGACAGGAGGCAACAAAACCAAGGCCATTAATATTATGTCGGGCAAAGTCGGCACGGCACTACTTCTTACTTCACTGACTACGTTTATTGGATTTCTTTCCATTACGTTAAACCAGATAATTTTGCTCAAACAATTCGGTATGGTGGCTGCTTTTGGCCTGTTTGTTAATCCTTTTATCACCTCTTTTTTATCTCCGGTTTATCTCCGGTTTTTTGGTTCTAAAAAAGGCAAATTATCTGGAGAACATAATGCAGGTTTTGCTGACCGTTTTTTTGGGATGATTGCTGATAAAATAATACATATTATTTACAGCAATAAAGCCTTTGTTCTTATTTTTTTCTTTTGCCTGACAGCTATAATTGGAATTTTTACACTGCGGGTCAATGTAGATAATGATCTTTTAGGCTATTTCAAAAAAAGTTCGGCAATACGAAGCCGCAGCCAGATAATTCACAATGATCTGTCTGGCGCTCAGACCTTTTTTATCCGTATAAACGGCGGGTTCCCAGGTGCTTTTAAACAGCCTGAAAACCTTGCTTACATTGCTCAAATACAAAAATACATGTCCGAAAAAGGGGATTTTGATAAAACAAAGTCCCTGGCAGATGATATATCCATCATACACAGAGAAATGAATAACGGCGATGAAAAATACTTAAAGGTGCCTGATTCGGCCGATCTTGTTGCACAGTATCTTTTGTTTTTACGCAGGGATGATATTTCCCGTTACGTGACCGCAGATTTTAGTGAAGCAAATATTCTGGTAAGACATAATATCAGTTCTTCCTACGAACTTGCCGATGCTCTTAAAAGCCTTGATGAGCACATTAAAAAGACATTGAATCCTCATTTTTTGTTAGGATTTACCGGCGAAAATATTCTTGTTAATTCAGCGGCAGACAGTATGGCTTCAGGACAGGCAAAATCACTTTCCCTGGTCCTCGCCCTCATCTTTATTATTATGTCGATTTTATTTGTTAATGTTAAGGCTGGTTTCCTGTCACTGATCCCGAATATTTTTCCAATCGTCCTTAACTTTGGCATTATGGGTATTTTCGGCATTCCTTTAAATACAGGAACTGCTATGGTAGCGGCAGTTGCCATTGGAATTGCCGTAGATGACAGCATACATATTATGAGCCGTTACAATACTGAGATGCGTGTATTGCAAAGCCAGGACAGAGCGATTAAGGTGTGCCTGCATTCTGAGGTAAGACCTGTTATTTCGACATCTATAGCTTTATCTCTTGGATTTGCCATACTGGGTTTTTCTAATTTTGTTCCTGTCATCTGTTTTGGTCTGCTTTCATCAATGGTCATGTTGTTTGCCATCATAGGCGATTTGTTTATAACGCCGATTCTGCTCTCGTCCACTCAGTTGATGACTTTGTGGGATATGATAGGCCTTAAGCTTCAACAGTCGGTTATAAAGGGTTCAGAGCTGTTCCGGGATCTAAGGCCATGGCAGATAAAAAGGATCATTCTGCTGGGCAAGATTTCTACCAGCGAGGCCGGGGGGTTGGCCATATCGCAGGGAGAAGAGGGATCAAGCATGTATCTCCTTCTTGAAGGCAGAGCCGAGGTAATAACAAAGGATAAAAAAACCGGCAAAGACGTGATTCTTTCCAAACTTAAACCAGGTGAAGTTTTTGGTGAAATAGCCCTTGTCGAACCGGGTCTCAGATCTGCTGACGTGCGCGCCTTGGAACCGATTAATTATCTTGAGATTGACTGGGATGGCCTTAAAAGAATTCAAAAAATTTATCCCCGAATTGCAAGTCGTTTGTTTCTGAATCTGTCGAGAATTTTAGGCGCACGTCTAATTCAGACTGATAAACTTCTTCTTGAAAGTAAATAAAGTTAATAAGGATATAGTATGATGAAACAGATAAAATATTCTATTGTATTTGTTTTGGTTTTATTTCTGGTTTTAAGCTCTAATCAGATCATAAGGGCCGATGATCTTGATTTGTTAAACGATCTGGACCAGGAAATATCAACCACAGAAGATAAATCTACTGACGATCTTGATATGTTAGGCGAATTAGATACAGAACCGGTCGCAAAAAAGAAAGATGGATTTAAGTTGCTGAACCAGATTGGTAAAAATTTTGAAGGAAGCCTTCAATTGCGCGGCCATGTTTTTTACAGGGAACCTGAAGACAGGGAAGGCCTTGACAAGACAAACCCTGTTGGAGACGCTATTTTTAGATTTAAAACATGGACAGGCAATGATACATTGCGTTTGGATTTTTCCGGCTGGCTGGAAGCAGGAACTCAAGAGGATACCTATGAGGGCATTTTCAGGTGGCTTCAGGATAAGGATCGTCAGCGCCACTATCTGGAATTTAATGAGCTTTATGTTACTTTTTCCCAGGACAACTATGACTTGAATATAGGCAGAAAGATTTTTCAGAATGGCATTTCAACACTTTACTCTCCTGCAGACAGATACAGGCCGACAGACTCGAATGATCCATTAGATCCCAAGGATTTTGGCATGTGGCAGGCAAAAATGGATTATTATATTAAAGATTTTACCATTACAGCGGCCATATTTCCGGTATTTAACTCAGGCAAGGCTCCAAGCGGTCATTCCCGCTGGTCAGGCTCTACAGGAGATTTTGACGCTTATGATGAAGATGCAGATACCTCTGGAGAGACAGTTGAAGAAGATTTCCCCAGTCTTTCAATTAATAGTGTCAGTTATTTTACCAGGGCCAAGACAACTTTTAGAGGCTGGGATTTATTTGCCTCTGCTTATCATGGGCTTAATCCCTATTATGTTTTAAGGGAAGAAACCCGTGGCACTGAAAAGGTAAGCATTAAAGAGAATGTAAAGGTAGGCAACTATGCCGCTGGTTTTTCAACAGACTATAAAAAATGGGAATTCCATGGTGAGACCCTGTTTAATTTCAGCTATGACGGGAAAGATGATCATTATTTTAACTATGTCGGGGGTTTTACGTATACTATAGATGAATTAGCTAAAAAAGTTTTTCTGAAAAAAATTGATGTTACCATTGAATATGCTGGAGAGATAACAACAAAAGAACAGTATGCTGACGGTTATACGAGAAGTTCACGAAAAAGCAGACTTGGGCAGAACAATATTTTTACACGTGTCAATTTTAAATATAATGAAGATTTAAGTTTTCAGTATATTTCAGATTTTGAATTTGATCCATCCGGCCGATACAATAAGATTCAGTCTAAATATAAAATTCATCCGGGGCTTGAATTGATTGCCGCCACTGAATTTTTCAATGGAAAAGATGATAGTTACTACGGCAGATGGGAACGAAACGACAGATTTATAACCAGTTTAAAATACAGCTTCTAAACAA
>CAYYMU010000129.1:3378-6549 GCA_964472445.1 uncultured Desulfobacteraceae bacterium | reverse complement strand
GACATTCCGGGACATCCTAAACTGTTGAAACCCACTTAATAATTGTGAGACAAGATAGATATAAAAAATTGGAGGTCGCAATTTGCGACCTCCAATCAATATATATATATATGTTTGCTTTGACCCGAGATGAGATTATGAGGATATCACAAATTGTGACATCCTCTGACATTAAATATGCAAAAAGGGTTCACGCTTTCACCGAGCAATGTGTAACCATACTTTCAAGCGTTTTGAGAAGTGAGAGGGCAATAAATTAAGGGATAGAACATAAATGTTTGAACAGACTTTTAAAAATATTGATGATACCCTCTGGAAAGACGCCGGGTGCAGTAGTGAGCTGGATTATGTAGAGCAGACCTCGTGGGTGTTGTTTTTAAAATATCTGAACGATTTAGAAAAAGACAAAGCAACCGCAGCAGAACTGACAGGTAAAACCTACACCAAATATTATTGTTCCCGAATTTCAATGGACAAAATGGGCAGCTCCTAAGCTTCGACAAGCTCAGCTCCCCAAGAATAGGCGGTTATCGAGCAAAGCCGAGATAGATCACAACGCTTTAACAGGTGATGACCTTCACGAAATGAGTCATCTGTACTAAGGGAAAATTAAAAATATGGGGAATGCAGGGCGTAATGGCGGCGAATATTACACACCTCGACCGTTGATTAAAACCATTGTCAAAGTGGTTGTCCCCAAAATTGGTAATAAAATTTATGATGGTGCGGCAGGTTCTGCTGGTTTCTTGTGTGAAGCCTTTGATTATTTGACTTCGACTGGCTCAGTCACCAAAAATGGTTTATCTACAAAAGATGTGGAAATCTTACAGAAAAAAACCTTTTACGGCAAAGAGAAAAAGTCTTTGGCATATATTATTGGCATTATGAATATGATATTGCACTGTGTTGAAGCCCCAAATATTATCCATACCAATACCCTTGCTGAAAGCCTTGCTGATATACAGGAAAAAAACCGCTATGATGTAATTTTGGCAAATCCCCCTTTTGGCGGGAAAGAACGCGCCGAAGTGCAGCAGAATTTTTCCATCAAAACAGGCGAGACTGCTTCTCTGTTTTTACAGCACTTTATCAAGATACTCAAAGCTGGTGGAAAGGCAGGTGTGGTAATTAAAAATACTTTTTTAAGCAATACCGATAATGCCTCCATTGCCTTGCGTAAAGAATTGTTAAGCAACTGCAACCTGCATACTGTGTTGGATTTACCTGGCGGAACCTTTGCAGGTGCAGGAGTAAAAACAGTGGTGCTTTTTTTTGAAAAAGGAAGCTCCACTAAAAAAACGTGGTTTTATCAGCTCAATTTAGATAGAAACCTTGGTAAAACAAATGCTCTGAATGAAAAAGATTTAGCCGATTTTGTGGCTCTGCAAAAAACAAAAGCGGAAAGTGAAAACTCCTGGACAATAGATATAAAGGATATTGACCAAACTACCCTTGACCTTTCAGCCAAAAATCCCAATACCCCTGAAGAAGCTCCTTTGCGTAAGCCAAAAGAAATTTTGAAAGAGATGAAAGCCTTGGATAAGGAAAGCGTGGCGGTTTTAAACTCAATCTTGGAGATGATATGAGTAAAGAAAACAAAATTCAGTTGTTCCAAAAGCAAGCGGTAAGAACCCACTGGGATGCGGAAAAAGAACTTTGGTATTTTTCAATCGTGGATGTTATTTCAATTTTAGCAGAAAATTCACGCCCAAGAAAATATTGGAGTGATTTAAAAAAGAAACTTAAAAATGAAGGTAGTGAACTGTCCGAAAAAATCGGACAGTTGAAAATGAATGATATGAAAGGGCTTGATAAAAAAAGTGCTGCGGTTTTAAGCGCAATTCTGGGGATGACATGAAAGAGGGTTGGGGCATAAAGAATTTTGAGAATTGTCTTGAAAAGGTTGTTTATACAAAAAAAATAAAAAGGAAAGATTTTTTTGATAATGGTGAGTATCCAATAATTTCACAAGAGCAAGATTTTATAAATGGATTTTGGAATAATGTTGCTGATTTATTTGAAGTTAAAAAACCTGTTGTGATTTTCGGAGACCACACACAAGTTTTAAAATATGTTGATTTTGTTTTAGGTGCTGACGGGGTAAAGGTTTTGAAGCCCAAGCAAGATATTGATCCTAAATACTTTTATTACTTTTTGCAAAATGTGAATTTAGGTTGTTTAGGATACGCATGACATTACAGACTTTTAAAGGCAGTAACTGTTCATTACCCAAAATCACTCCTCGAGCAAAAACGCATAGTAGCCATTTTAGACAAAGCCTTTGCCACCATAGCCAAAGCAAAAACCAATGCCGAACAAAACCTTAAAAACGCCAAAGAACTTTTTGAGAGTTATTTGCAAGGGGTGTTTGAGAATAAAGGGGAGGGTTGGGAAGAGAAGAGGATACAAGATATTACTAAAGTTGTTAACGGCTATGCTTTTCCAAGCAAAGATTTCAATGCAGCCAATTCAATCAAATCAATAAAAATAACCAATGTTGGTGTAAAAGAATTTGTTGAAGAAAAAAATAATTATCTACCCGAAAAATATCTAACCACCCTGCAAGATTATCAAGTTAGAGAAGGAAACATTGTAATAGCTTTAACAAGAACAATTATTGCGGCTGGTTTAAAAGTTGCTATTGTTCCTAAAAGTTACGATGGAGCATTAATTAATCAACGAGTTGCAGCATTGGTTCCAAATGAGAAATTTGTAAATCAAAGGTATTTATACAATTTTCTAATAACGGATGGTGTAGAAAAATATGTACTTGCGAAGGTCAATACATTAATGCAGCCAAATCTTTCAATTAATGATTTGAAAAATTTGCTTGTTCCTTGTCCTTCATTAAAAAAACAGCTAACCATCGTCAAAAAACTCGATGCCCTTTCAGCCGAAACAAAAAAACTGGAAGCCATCTATCAGCAAAAAATAGAAGACCTGGAAGAGTTGAAAAAGAGCATACTACAAAAAGCCTTTAATGGGGAATTGTAGGGGAAATGGTTGAAAAAATACGGCACATAATTTCAAATGATTTTATGAATATTCATTTACACGAATATGAAATGATGCCCAACCATATCCATGGGAAAAACAAAATCCCCGAAATCCCGGGAATAAACGGAATCCCCGTAGGGGCGGATTCCATATCCGCCCATTCCATATCCGCCC
>CAYYMU010000129.1:0-3278 GCA_964472445.1 uncultured Desulfobacteraceae bacterium | reverse complement strand
CCGCCCATTCCATATCCGCCCCAAATATGGCAAAAATGGATTATATTGCCGAAATGGATTCCAGGGCGAAAATGGATAATACCGGAAAAATGAATTATACGACAAAAGGGCAGAAATGGATTCTGCCCCTACACGCGGGGTTAATATAATCATGGGATACAATTCAAAAATCCATCATCGTAAATCAATTCGTTTAAATGGATATGATTATTCCCAGGCAGGATTATATTTTGTAACAATATGTTGTCAAAACAGGGTGTGTTTATTTGGTGAAATTATTAATGGAAAAATGGTATTAAATGATGCGGGCAGAATGATTGAAAAAATATGGCATGAAATTCCAAACGATTTTCCAAATATTTATTTAAACGAATATATAACAATGCCCAATCATATCCACGGAATAATTGAAACCGCCGCCGTAGGGGCGGATTCCATATCCGCCCATTCCATATCCGCCCCCATATCCGCCCCAAAAAGGGCAGAAATGGATTCTGCCCCTACGCCAACGGGTACGCCAACGGAACCGGGAACGGGATTGTCACGGGTTGTGCAATCATTTAAACGGCATACGACAATTGAATATATTAAAATGGTAAAACAAAATATTTTACCGGTTTTTGATAAACGCATTTGGCAACGGAATTATTGGGAACACATTATTCGAAATAAAAATGAATGCATTAGAATTTCAGAATATATCACAAATAACCCCATCAATTGGAATACAGATAAATTAAATGGCGGTGAGGGAAATTTTATAATGGAATCATCAACACCAGATAATGAAGAAAATTGGATGGTCTAAATTATGAAAGAAGCAGAAAACCAATTCGAAATCGTCCTCTACACCACAACAGACGGCAAAATCAAAATTGATACAATTTTCCAAAACGAAACCATCTGGCTAACTCAGAAAAAAATGGCAGAATTTTTTGATGTGAATATTCCTGCAATATCAAAGCATTTAAGCAATATTTATGATGAAGGTGAATTAAAAAGAGATGCAACTGTTTCCAAAATGGAAATAGTTCAGCAGGAGGGCAGCCGGGAGGTGACCCGAAACAAAGAGTTCTACAATCTTGATGCTATTATTGCTGTTGGATATCGGGTTAATTCCAAAAAAGCGACACAATTTCGAATATGGGCAACCAATGTCCTGAAAGAATATATCATCAAGGGCTTTGCCATGGATGATGAACGTCTCAAACAAACAGATAAATGGGATTACTTTGATGAGTGGTTGGCGCGTATTCGGGATATTCGGGCTTCGGAAAAGCGATTTTATCAAAAAATCCGTGATATTTACACCACTGCCATAGATTATGATAAAACTTCTGAACAGGCACAGCTTTTTTTTAAGAAAGTACAAAATAAAATGCTCTGGGCTACTACCGGAAAAACCGCTGCTGAACTTATTGAAAATCGGTGTAATCCCGATGTGCCAAATATGGGGCTGACTTCATGGCGGGGTTCAATTGTACGAAAGCAGGATGTTACCATTGCCAAAAATTACCTGAATGCTGATGAAATAAAAGACCTGAACGAAATTGTCACCATGTATCTGGATTATGCAGAACGGCAGGCTCGCCAGAGAAAAACCGTTACTATGGAACAATGGGCCGATAAACTGGATGGTTTTTTGGAGTTTAATGAACAGGACCTGTTAACTCACGCCGGAAAGGTTAAGGCGGAAATTGCCAGTAAACTTGCCACTGAACACTACGAAGAATTTAATCAAAAACGGAAAAAAGCAGAAGCCCTGGCAACAGATGAAGCAGACTTCAAACAACTTGAAGAAATAGAAAAGAACCTGCTTGAGAATCGGGAGAAACGGGATGAACGAAGCTAAAGGGCAACTCAGGGACATCCATAAATAAGTAAATAACTTGTGACGTGGTTGTAGTAAGGAGAAAAAATTGGCTTTAAAGTAAAAAAAAGCGCGGTTCATATGGCAATCGAAAAAGAAGGCCCACTACCGGCTGTTGATATAAAGTTATCGGGTAGTAAAAAAATTATATGCTACTGGCTTCCTGCATTAATTTATTGTCTTTTGATTTTTATTCAGTCCTCTTATCCTTCTCCAGAGAGCATTTTTGTTTTTCCTTATATAGATAAAGTTGCTCATTTTGTTGTTTACGCTATCCTTGGAGTCCTTTTTTTCAGGGCATTCAGAACCTGGCGATTTAAAGAAAAGATAAATATGGTAATTTTGCTCAGCATATTATTATCATCTCTTTATGGCCTGAGTGATGAAATCCACCAGAGTTTTGTGCCATACAGAGACGCCGATATAATAGATTTTTTTGCAGATGTGGCAGGAAGTGTTTGCGGAGTATATATCTTTAGTACGGGCTATAGGGGGCTCTTCGAATATTGACCTATCGAATACAATCTATCGTAGAATTTACACCTTATCTTTGAAATGATCTGCAACTTCGGGAAAAGCTATGCAACGACAGCCTCGTTAGCTCTCATTATATAATTAACTAAAAAAAGGAGCTTAAAATCATGAAAAGAACAGAAAATAAAGTCGTTATCGTAACAGGTGGCGCATTAGGAATCGGACGAGAAACATGTCTTTTGTTAGCAAAAGAAGGTGCGAAAGTTGCAGTAACTGATTTGCTTGATAAAGAAGGTCAAGAGTTAGCTGATGAAATTACAAAGTCAGGTGGAATAACTAAATTTTGGCACCTTAATGTAACAAATGAAAAAGAAGTTGAAAAAGTTTATGCGGAAGTAGTCAAAGAATTTGGAAAACTTGACGCAACTGTAAATAATGCAGGAATAGCAGGCGCTGATAAACCAACTCATGAATTAACTGAAAATGAATGGGATTTAGTTATGAATGTGAATGTAAAAGGAGTTTTCTTTTGCACTAAACATGCAATTCCTCACATGCAGAAATCAGGTGGCGGAAGTATCATAAACCTTTCTTCAATTTATGGGTTAGTCGGAGCTGGAGATATACCTCCTTATCATGCTTCAAAAGGTGCTGTTAGATTAATGGCTAAAAATGATGCTTTAATCTATGCAAAAGATAATATAAGAGTAAACTCTGTACATCCCGGATTTATCTGGACACCCTTAGTAGAAGAATTGGGTAAAAATAATCCAGGATTCAGAAAACATCTTGATAGCCTGCATCCCATAGGACATGTTGGAGAATCAATAGATATTGCTTATGGAATACTTTATCTTGTGTCTGACGAATCAAAATTTGTTACTGGAAGTGAATTAGTTATTGATGGTGGTTATACCTGTAAATAATGAGTATA
>CAYYMU010000128.1:0-6549 GCA_964472445.1 uncultured Desulfobacteraceae bacterium | reverse complement strand
ATTAAGCGCTGATTTGGTTTTCAGAGATCCATATTTTCTCGATTTTTTAGGTTTGGAAGATACTTATTCCGATAGCGCAGCCGCCTGATTCGCATGATTTCTGAATCGGTTTTTCGCTGATTCCAACCACCTCGATTTGCTGCTGACAAAATACATGAAAGCCTATATCAGTTATGAGGGGATTCAGCGGGTGGAACGATATCTTTTCCCCGTACCGGCATTGCGGGAAGCTCTGCTTAATGCAATTATCCGTGCTATGGGGTAGTTTGTTCCACCAGATTGGCATCGAGATCGATTTCATGATCTACGGCCAGGAGTTTCCGGGGCAGTGGACTTTCATTTAATTCATGCCGCGTAAGTCCGACGGAAACTCGCAACAGCTGACTGAGAACCTCATCGATGATCTCGCGAGGTATACCATAATAGAGGAAATTAATCGGTGTCAGGTTGCCAAGCAGATAGAGTGTCTTATCCGGTATGCTCTCCTCAAGAAAATGAAGCCTGACTATCTGTCCCTGAACGACTCTTGTTTGCAGGTCACGCAGCGGCGTCTGTTCAATCCTGATGTCATGACCGGCGACCGTCGGATGTTTGCTCTTCTGAAGATCGACGAGCCAATTTTCCAGATCAATGAACTCTGAGGTTTTGGTAGAGCCGCTGGCAAAGTACAACTGACTCTGGCTGGAGTGAACCACCAGGTTCTCCAGCATCTGACGCTTCATAATTGATTTTCCGATGATGCCAATGAAGAGGCTGATGTCGTATAAGAGGCGGTCATCAAGGTCTTCAAGTGTTCTAACCTCCAGCGGTGTGCCTGTTTCCCCCGGGGTAACGGCGATGTCGATTCCAGCAACCCTCTCCGGACCGAGGCGATGGGCAAGTTCCGCCAGCATGTAACTGCCGAGGGCGCCGCGGCAACCGAGGACCAGAGCCCTCCTTCTGGAAAGCAACAATCCGATCCGGTGCATGATATTCTCGATGGAATTCAGGATAGAGATGGAACACTCGCGGGCCTCAGGCCCTCTTTTCAGATCGGATATTGCAATGCTGCACACCGGAAATTGCATCCTGCCGAAGCGTTTTTCCACATCGTGGTTGGCATCGTACCCGTTTCTTGTGTGCTCCACAACGCCCACCAGCAAAGGCGCCAGCCAGTCACCAAGTACGACTCCCAGCAGCTCTTTCGGGAGCCCGAGCCCGGCCGGGTCTACATGAAAATAATCGAGGGTGCCTCCCAGAGTTTTTCCTTCCAGGCAGAACTGATTGATGAGAGGGCTTACATAGCCGCCGTCCTCAATGAGTAGCATCTTTCCATCGTGGAGATAGGTCTGGATGGCCTCACGCATAAAAACATGACCGGTCGCAAGCTGCATGGCATCGAGAAAAGAATAGTCGCGGGCAGCAAGATGTTCATCCAGGCATTGAATGTTATCGATCGACGAATATTGACGTGACAATTGGAAGCCGCCTCGTAGCGAACCCGATTTTTCGAGTCTTTGGAGGGCGTAAAAACGATAATCCTCTTCCGAAAGAGAGAGCAACGTTTCCATATAGTCGTCGGGTACAACACCGCCGTATTGTACGAAGAATGTATCGATGGTGCTGAAGCCTACATTTCGGCAGGCCCTGATAAGTCCCAGAATTTCAGCCGTGATGTGATGAACCAGTATAAGGCGCAGGGGCGGAAGGGCATTATGAAAAGTTTCGGCAGTCTCTTTCAGCATGGGCATGTGGTCCAGATAGTCGGTGAGACCCGCATATGAGCGCATTTCCTGCCAGCAGACATGGAGACAGCTTTTACGCCGGGAGAGTTCGAAAAAGACACGCCATGCACCGTCGTGCAGCTCGATAATGGCATCCCGGTTCAGGTGATGGAGTACGTCGCGATCCTGTAGAATCAGCAGCTCTTTATTAATGAGTCTGAAGAAGTCTGTGCCGGACAAAGAATCGGTGCCTCTCTCGCTGGTAAGGGTTGTTAATTCGGAAAAGGGCCAGTGGAAAATAATCGTATCAAGGTTGTTTAAACCGCCTTCGCGAATGGCGTCAAAGAGTATAGGCTGATGTTCGAGCGTTTCATTTAACTCCAGTTTCCCCAGGAGCGCCTCTTTCAGAATGCCCTGATAGATTTGACGGGCAGTTTGCTGGAGATCCGGTATGAGATGATAACGATCCAGGTTATCCACTACACGATGGGGAACGTGCCTGAGGTGAATACGCGAAAGGCGTGCATTTTCAACGGTAATGCGAAGAAATTTTCCCAGACGTTCATATTCAGCGAGAATGAGATAATCGTGGTCCCCGTATAGATGAAAGGGGAACAGGAGGGCGACCTTTTCCCCCGCCCCCTTTTTCTCGTTTAAAGAGTCCGGAAACAGTAAGCCGCCCCACCGGGCAGATTGAATGGAATGGAAGACAAGCTCGATGGCGTCGTTGAACTCTCGATGATGAATAGGTATATCTTCGGCGGCTTCGAGTCGTGCATAGATCATGATACATTCAACACCGGCCGCATACAGCTCGGGATTCAACTGCGGCAGCAATTTGTGCTGGACCATGACGTCCGAGATGCCTAGCACGCACTGCTCTATAAACTCATTTACCAGCATGCGTGACAATGTCGATATCCCGGAGAAAAGGCTGACGCTTGTCGTGTCGATAGTGAAGTGGTTTCCACCCGAATTTTCCAGTGGCACGCCCAGGCTTGTCAGATGATGTGCCGTGTCGGAGTGTTCTCCGTTGCCCTCCGGTAATGGATCCTGCGTCATTAATTTTTGTAAGATGTCATCGTTTTGCATAGTCTTGTCCTGCGTGTTTAAAAGTCCATTGTCACTTTCAATGGTTTTCTGTAAAGCGCTTCATCGAATGCCGAACGCGCCTGCTCGATTGGATAGCTGGCCGAGATGAGTTTTTCGAGAGGCATATCGGGATATGTCTGCATGATTGCTAAAGCGTCAGAGGGTTGACCGCAGCGCGAACCGAGCAATGTGATTTCGTTGATGACCAGCGGTGTCAGATTGACAGCGTCTTTTGCGACAACGGTCGATTTGAGCACGATGGTGCCCCTGGGCTTGCAGATCTGCACGGCGTCATTCAATCCCTGTGCCGATCCGGTTGCGTCCACCACAATATCCGCTCGATTCTTAATTTCATCCAGCCGCGTTATACATTTCAGGTGTCGCCAACCGGCTGTTTCCAGCTTATCCGGGTGATGGCCCAGCAGGGTGACGTCTGCCCCGGTCGTGATCAGAACCCAGGCACAGAGGATTCCCAGACGGCCGTCTCCCAGCACCACGATTTTATCCGAGGGTTCTATCTTTAGTTGCTCCAGAATTTCGCAGGCGGCTGCCAGGGGTTCGGTGAAAACCGCCCTGTTATCGGAAATTGCAGATGGTACTTCCAGTAAATTCCGAACCGGCAGGACGCAGAAATCCGCCATACAGCCGTCCAGCCTGTCGATTCCGAGTGTGGTTCGTGAAGGGCAATGACGTCCCAGACCGCCTTTACACCACTCGCATTCGCCGCAAGCGGCGTTAATATCTCCCACAACTCGTTTCCCGATCCAGACCGAATCGTCACATGCCTCGACGATCCCGACAAATTCGTGCCCCAGAACGCCGCTGAATCCCATGTACCCCTTCATGATCTCCAGATCGGTCTGACAAATACCGGTCTTTTTGATTTGAATTCGTGCCCAGCCGGGGCCGAAATCCGGAACCGGGTAGTCTTCCCTGAACACCAATTCGCCATTAAACACCACTGCTCTCATTGTTTTCGGGTGTGACATCATCTGTTTCCTCCTTCTCCTCGCTGCGGGACGCAACACGAAATCCGCGCGCTTTATCGCGTAGGGTTTTAAAGTAATCACTTTCAACAATTTCTTTGACATCCTCTTCCTGTTTTGTCCGGTCGATTTCAATTTTTAATTCGGTAACCTGATCCTTCAGACGGGTTTCCCGTACCTCGATCTGGCTTGCCATACGTTGCATCATTGTGGACAACTGCCCGAACTCATCACTTCGCTTACTGATTGTGTCCAGCACAGGTAGCCGGTATTCGCCCTCTTCGATCTGACGGGCGGCCTGGCTCAGGCTTGCGAGTGGATCGGTAATGCGGTGTGCCAGAAAAACCGAAATAAGGAAACCGATAATCACGACCAGCACCGTCACAATGCTGGCCGAATAGAACGCCTGTACCGAAGCGGTTTGCGAGGTTAAATCCTCCCAAACGGTCCAGGTTACGGCAGTGGCGGAAATCACAACAATCGATACCATGAGCCAGGACAGCACCAGCGTGATTCGTGTTTCAACGGTAATCACGATGAACTTGGCAAATACGAGCAAAAGCGGCACCAGGACGAAAGACAGTACGATATTAGTTGTGAGAGCCGGCAATATCCATGAATTCAGTGATTCGGGGAATTGCATGACTTTCAGCCATAACAGATCCGCAAGAACGGCAAAACCGACGGCTACGACATTTGTCGCTACCACAATGGTTTCCATGATGACAAATTTTCGCAGCGTGCGGATTTCTTTAAACCCGAGATAATGGGCGAACCCCGGGATCAGTCCGTATAATCCGTTTGCTATATGCCAGTTCCAGAAATTCCAGCATCCATATCCGCTCAATCCGTCGCCAATCATATTCCCCAGAAAACCGGTCAGGAATCCAACCCATGGTCCAAACACAAATCCCAGGAAAAAGGAAAGGGCGACTTGAGGTCGAAGTGCAATGAAGGGCGCCGAAGGCAGGAGCAGCCGGTTGGAATGCGCGTTAAGGAACCCGTAGGCCAGCGCGGCGGCAATGATCAGAATCAGCGCGCGCGTCCCCTTGGGCATATGGATTTTTGACAGCCTCATGCCGTTGTTTTCCTTACTTCAGAATTTTTTGAGCAACCATGCCTATCTCGTGCGTGATGGGGTGATCGGGATATCGTCTAACGAATATTCCATCACTGCCCAGCGTCATCATTTCATCGGAATGGGGCAAAAGACCGATGACGGGGCAGTTAAAGGCAGCCTGAGCCTTTTCAATTGTCATGGCCCTGTCAAAGAGGGAGGGCACTTTGTTCATCAGGAGATACATTTGTGGGACTTCAATCTGGCGGGCAACTTCAACAGTGACGGCCGTACCCTGATAGTCCTGCGAATCGGGACGCAGAATGATCAGAAGCACGTTCGAGATGGCAATCGACATCAGTGTTTCTTCATTCAGGCCGGGGTGGGTATCGATAAGTAAGACATCGATCGCGAGCGTGGAGATGATATTCATGAATCCCTCGCGCAGCAGTTGAATGTCATACCCGAATTTTAATACGCGGGCGATATCGCCGGTTCGCATACTCGATGGAATCAGAAAGACCTTGCCCGTTGAATCTTCCGTAAACACTTCCCGTGCAGTCTGCTCGATCTCACATTTGCCCCAGAGAAAATCATTTAATGAAAAGCCGATATCCTTGGGATTAAGTTGAAACATTACGTGAATGCCAGGGGATTGGATGTCCGTATCAACGACACAGACTCGCAATCCCGTCTGGGCAAGGTACACAGCCAGATTAGCCGTCGTGTTGGATTTTCCGGTTCCTCCGCGAAAGGAATGAATAGATATGATTTTCGACATTTCACTACGCTCCGATGTATTCAAAAATGACAGTTGCCGTCAAATATTATGCTATGCTGTGGAGTTATACTGAATTTCAGAGCATATATCAATGCTAAATCAATACCCGAATTGCCGGTAAGTCATGCGGATTGGAATTATTAGCTCAAAAAAGCAGATGTTCTATTTGTGCTGGTTATCCCGCAAGGAGACCTTTGCAAAACACACCCTTGAAATATTCAATATATTCGTGTGGTTGAAATCTTCGCCTTCATTGAACTTAAACAAAATTGAGCATTTTCCAAAGGTCTCGCAAGACAAAACATCTGCTTTTGATTATCAGGGGCGACTTCTTACGGTTTTTTCAATTTAACCGGCTATGAGCACCCTGAAGAACAGTTGGCGCAGCCGCCTGATTCGCATGATGTCTGAATCGGTTTTTCGTTTATTCCAACCACCTCGATTGCAAACGTCAGCGCTTTACCGGCCATGGGGTGGTTCAGGTCCAGGGTTACCTGCTCATCATTAACATCAACGATGGTTGCCGGGATCTGCTGACCATTTCCGTCGTGAAGTCCTATTGTTTGACCAACCTGCGGTTCTATTCCCTTTGGTACGTCTTTTCTGGGAAAAGCCTGTTTAAGCTTTTCATCCCTGTGGCCGTATGCGTCACCTGGTTGAAGAGTGAAGTTTTTTTTCTCGTTCAATGTCATGCCTGTGAGGGCCTGCTCAAAGCCTTTTATCAATTGACCTGCGCCCATTTGAATTTCCAGCGGTTTGCTGCCCTTACTTGTATCAAATACTTCTCCGTTTTCCAGTGTTCCTGTGTATTCAACACTTACAAACATATCCTTTTCAACTTTTGACATGAAAATCTCCTTTTTTAATTTAAAATTCAACATTCATAATTATCAATGTATTCCTTTGATTCTGAAAAATTTTTATAAATTG
>CAYYMU010000127.1:0-6593 GCA_964472445.1 uncultured Desulfobacteraceae bacterium | reverse complement strand
TTGAAGGTCAAAATGAGAAATAACGAGTTAAAAAAAATAGGTCTCAAAAGGACTACTCAAGAATTAGTTTCTCATCTCTGTGAGCAAAGATGGATTTCAGAAGATGAAATCACTGAGCTTGATGCAGTAGTAAGTCATTGGTTGCAAAACCCCGGCTCTACAGAGCCATTTCTTACCAATGCAATAAGGAATGAGTGCAATATTTTTGTGAATAAGCTTACCGGGCAAAAAATTAATGATACTTCTTTAAATTGTGTATGTGAAGCACATGAACCATATCAGCTTACCTTAAGTTTTCTTTTCAATGGCTTGCTATATCCTCCTCCATCGTCTTGGAATTTTACATTTATAGATTTATTTGCAGGAATAGGCGGTGTTCGTATAGCCTTTCAAGAAGCAGGTGGAAAATGCATTTTTACCAGCGAATGGGATAAATTTGCCAAGCAAACCTATGAAGCTAATTTTGGAGAACATCCCTATGGGGATATCCGAAAAATAAACAAAAGTGAGATTCCCGATCATGATGTGTTGTGTGCAGGATTTCCCTGCCAGCCCTTTTCTCTTGCGGGTGTTTCCAAGAAAAACTCATTAGGCAGGAAACATGGATTTGAGGACAAAACGCAGGGAACACTATTTTTTGAGATAAAAGAGATCCTTCGAATAAAAAGACCTAAAGCCTTTATGCTGGAGAATGTCAAAAAAATTAATCATTTTTTGGTGTCATAATTGAATACAAAAATAACATATCAGTACAGAGATGCAGAGAATTATAAAAAATGGGATTCTGTTGTAATTGAAGGAGTCATTTCACCAAACGCACTTACACCATTTTTGTTTGATAAAGAATTTTTTATCCCATCTGAGGTTGGTTTTAAGGATTTACAAGAACTGCCATTTCAAGAATATGACCATGTTTGGCATGAAATTTTGGATGTATCTCCCACTAATGACGAACCCACACATAGTATTGGAGCAGATTACTTTCTTCAGTCATTCCAGAAAGCAAGTGATAATAGCTGGAATCTTGTTGACGTTTTTAAACGGAAATCGGTGTTGTAATGAAACGAAAAAATTGGAAGCGAGAAGAATTAATACTTGCAATAAACCTTTATTGCAAAACCCCGTTTGGCCGTATTCATCAAAGGAATCTAGATATTATAAAATTATCTCAACTTATAGGTAGAACTCCTGGGGCCATTGCATGGAAAATGTGTAATTTCGCTAGCATAGACCCTTCTCTTGATAGAAAAGGAGCATCTAATGTTGGGAAATTGGACGTTGAAATATGGAAAGAGTTTTTTAATAACTGGGAACAACTCGTCTTTGAAAGTGAAAACCTTTTAGTCAATCTTGATAAACAAAAAATTGCAACTCAAATAGGTTCTAATGATATCCGAGAGGGCCTAGAAAAAGAAAGAACAGTAAAAACCAGAGTCAACCAACATTTTTTTCGACAAGCAGTGTTATCAGCTTATGACTGCAGATGTTGTATTACAAACATATCGATTCCTGAACTATTAATAAGCAGTCACATAATCCCATGGGCAAAGGATTCCCAAAACCGTTTAAACCCAAGAAATGGGCTATGTTTAAACGCATTACATGACAAAGCATTTGATCAAGGGTTAATAACCATATCAAAGGATTTTACGATAATGGTATCACCAAGAGTAGAGAGAAATTATCCTAATTCTGCTGAAAAAAAATTCATATCAGAGTACAACAACAAAAGAATAACACTTCCGAGTAGATTTATCCCTGATGTAAAATTTTTAGAGTACCATCAAAATTTTATTTTTCTGCGATGAGGTGAATTCAACTTCAAAGTGGGTTCTTATTGGAGGATCGCCCTGCCAGACATATTCACTGGCAGGACGTTCAAGAAACAGAGGAAATATATGGCATTAAAACCAGGAATATATGAGGAACTGATAAGCCACTCTCTGAAAAACGCAATTGAGGATACCAAGAATCAGAACCAAGATGTGACGATCGGGAAAGTAAACTCCGGCGAAAGCCACCAAATCATTGCTCGGCATATGCAACGGATATTGGCTCGATCTCTGGCCGATATAAACGCTGAGGAGCATATAGCTCTCTATAATGATTTGTTGGAGATAATTCAAAAACATAATGCCAGATATAATAAATCCGATATGCTTTTATCGCCGGCAGAGCGTCTGCTTGAAGTACATGATCCGATGCTTCCCATACATCCAAGGCCGGACACACCACTTTCTTTCGGATGTCTGCTTACTGCTACGTCATCTGATCCCAGCCTTGTATCTCAGTTGCAACAGGAAATAGTTAATGCAGACAGGGTTGATATCCTATGTTCGTTCATTAAATGGAGTGGAATTCGAATACTCAGGGATGAATTGGAAGAATTCACCAGGTATAAGCATTCACGCCTCAGAATTATCACAACATCATATCTGGGTGCCACGGATTTTAAGGCAATTGAATTTCTTCACAGTTTGCCCAACACCCAGATGTGGGTTTCCTATGATACCAAACGAACCAGGCTGCACGCCAAGGCATATATGTTTCATCGCGACAGTGGTTTTAGTACTGCCTATGTGGGTTCTTCTAATCTTTCCAACCCAGCGCTTACCAGTGGTCTGGAATGGAATGTCAAGATCAGCCAATACGAGTCAGAGCATCTGTGGAACAAGATTCGCGCTACATTTGAGACTTACCGGAATGATCGCGAGTTTGCTTTTTATGATAAATCGCAAAAAGACCGCCTGAAATAGGCCCTGAATAGGGAGCGTACAGCCAGAGATGCTGAAGATGGTGGGATCGTTTTATTTGATATAACTCCGTATCACTTTCAGCAAGAAATCTTGGATAAACTTGAGGCTGACCGCAAATTGCACAAACGATACCGGAATCTGGTGGTTGCCGCTACCGGAACAGGCAAAACGGTTATTGCAGCCTTTGATTATAAGCGATCAGCAAATAACCACAAACGGCTTCTTTTTGTAGCCCATCGTGAGGAAATACTGAAACAGAGCAGGGGTATCTTCCGCATGATATTGCGTAACCAGAATTTTGGTGAGCTTCTTGTGGGCAATCATGAGCCCGATAGTCTTGAACAACTTTTTGTTTCTATCCAGAGCTTCAACGCCAGACAGTTATGGGATATTATCCCACCTGATTTTTATGATTTTATCATTGTGGATGAGTTTCACCATGCCGCAGCCACAAGTTATCAACGACTGCTGAACCATTTTCGGCCCAAAATTTTATTAGGGCTTACTGCTACCCCTGAAAGATCAGATGGTCTGGATATAGTAAAACATTTTGATAATCATATTACAGCCGAGATACGGCTGCCTGATGCAATAAACCGCAAGCTGCTTTGTCCGTTTCAATATTTTGGAATAACTGATGATACGTCGATTGATTTAAGGAATCTTACCTGGAGTAGAGGTGGCTATGATCAAAAAGAACTCGATAAGGTATTTACCGGCAATGATGCCAGGGCCAAGCTTGTTATCAGAAAGGTAAGGGAGACCTTGCTCGATGTACACTATGCCCGTGGGCTTTGTTTCTGTGTCAGTCAAAATCATGCCACCTTTATGGCCAAAAGATTCAATCATGCCAACATACCGGCTGACGTGCTTACAGCAGAATCATCTCGACATGAACGCGATACCATCCAGAGAAGGCTTGTTGAACGTAAGATAAACTTTATTTGCGTGGTGGATCTTTATAACGAAGGAATCGATATCCCGGAGATTGACACTGTACTCTTCCTCCGACCTACTGAAAGTCTTATTGTGTTTTTGCAGCAATTAGGTCGTGGATTGCGGCTTTATGATGATAAAGAATGCCTTACAGTGCTTGATTTTGTAGGGCAGGCTCACCAGCGTTTTAACTATGAGCAGCGCTTCCGTGCGCTTACCGGCAGGACATCGCGCAGGATTAGTAAAGAGATCAAAGAAGGTTTCCCGCATCTACCCTCTGGATGTGTGATCAAGCTTGAAAAATATGCTCAGAAATATGTTCTGGATAATATTAGGCAGAATCTCTTGAATATAACGAAGTCCAGGTTTGTTCAACGAATTGCAACCTTTCAAAATGACACGGGTTGTAAGCTTACACTCCCCGCCTTTCTGGATTATTATGGACTTGGGTTAGATGACGTTTATAAACGTGGCTCCTGGGTACGGCTTTGTGTCGAAGCAGGTGTGAAATCCGATTTCTTGGAACCCGATGAAAAAGTTTTTAGCAAGGGACTGCGCAGGATAATTCATTATGACTGTGCCCCTCAGCTTGAAAGACTGCTGAATGTTTTGGCGGGGGAATTGGGAGCTATAGACAGGCTGGCCATTGAGGATGAGCGGTTGCTGACAATGTTGGCCCTGTCCATTTGGGGGCAAAACTTGAGGTTCAATAGTTTATCAGAAGGATTTAACTCCCTACATAATAATTCAATATTATACAATGAATTCTTGGAACTGTTGAAGTATTTATATGAAAGGACGGATACGATTGTCCATAGGCCAAACCTGCCTTTTGTTTGTCCGCTATATGTACATGCACGTTATACGCGCGATGAAATCCTATCCGCACTGGGGCACTGGACAATCTCACGCCAGCCCAGTATGCGCGAGGGGGTAAAATACCTGCCTGCTATCAATACAGATCTGTTTTTTATTACCCTTAACAAGACAGATAAGGATTATTCCCCGACTACCATGTATGAAGACTATGCAATAAGTGAGGACTTATTCCATTGGCAGTCTCAGAGCACAACCTCAGAAAAGTCGCCCACTGGTCAGCGCTACATCAACCATGAAGTTCGCGGTAGCACGGTACTGCTCTTTGTCAGGGAAGACAAAAAAAACAATAATCTGAGTATGCCCTATTATTTTTTGGGTCCGGCCGCCTATGTTAGCCACGATGGTTCAAAGCCTATGAGCATTATCTGGCGTTTGAAATATCTCATGCCTGGCAAATTGATCAGAACGACTGAAAGGCTCGCTATAGCTTAAAAGGAGATGGTGTACAAAAATTCTCATGAGCCGAAGGATGTTGTAAAGAACTGGATGCGCAGTGAAAACACTATTGAATTTCTTGGTCTATGGGAGGTTTTAAATAATCCAAAACTTGAACAAGCAGTCATAGAACTCTTTGAAAAGAAGATGTCTGACGTTCTACTTCATGATGACTTAAATTACAGGGAGCATTGAAAACAAAGATGTGAACAACAAGATCTTAGAGGTATTGGAAGGAGCTATGCCTCTTTTTAATAATAGAAAGAATAAGTATTATGAATAATAATCCCCAAATCCCATATACCAATCCCCAAAAACAACCTGTAAGAATTCCTTACAAGTTCAAAAAGAGACCATAATATGAGCATACTGATAAGCATAGAAAAACTCCTCTCCGGCAAATATGTCGAAGGAACAAGAATGGAGTTCAAGAAAGGTTGGAATCCTGTTTCTACTATGCGGACAATTTGTGCTTTTGCCAATGATTTTGGAAATGAAGGTAGCGGATATATTATTGTTGGAGTTGAAGAGGAAAACGGCAGGGCAAAACGACCGGTAAAAGGTTTTAATCCAAATGAATTCGAACGAATTCAAAAAGAGCTTATCGGCTACTGTAATCTTATTCAGCCATCCTTTTCCCCCGTTTATCTTTAGAAGAGATTGACGAAAAGCATGTTTTGGTTATCTGGGTACCGGCAGGCAGTAACAGGCCTTACAAAGTACCGGATGATGTTACGGCAAAGCATAAAACCTATAACTTTCGGATAAGGCAGTTTTCCAGTAGTATTGTGCCAAATAGAGAGCAAGAAGTAGAACTCGTTCAGCTTACTGCGAAAATTCCGTTTGATGACAGGGTAAACAACAGCGCCAAAATAGATGATTTGAATTTTGCTCTTATGAGGGAGCACCTTTTTCAAACAAAAAGCAAGCTATACAATGAAAGTGCGAAAATGAGTGTTGAGGAGTTAGCTGATGCAATGAATCTATCTCAGGGGGCAAAAGAACATCTGTTCCCCAAAAATGTTGGATTGTTAATGTTCTCAGAAGAGCCTACGAAATATTTTAACGGTATTCAAATTGATGTAGTAGAGTTTCCCAATGGCTTAGGCGCAAAAGAGTTTAACGAAAAAACATTTAGTGGACCGATTCAGAAACAACTGACAGATGCTCTATCTTATCTGAAAACAAACATTATTAAGAGCAAGGTTATTAAGTATAACGATAGAGAAAAGGCGGATAAAGTTTATAATTATCCATATCCTGCTATAGAAGAGGCGTTGGCTAATGCGGTATATCATCGAAATTATGAATTGCGTGACCCTATTGAGGTAAGAGTATTACCGGCATCAATAGAGATAATAAGCTATAGCGGTATTGATCCATCCCTAACACAATCTGATTTTGAAAAAGGGGTCGTAAGAACAAGGAGATACAGAAACAGACAAATCGGCAGCTTCTTAAAGGAGCTGGGGTTAACAGAAGGTAAAGGAACCGGTATCCCGATTATTTACCAGGCCCTAAAGGATAACGGTTCTCCCAAACCAATTTTTGATACTGATTATCCAAATAGAAGTTTTTTTGTTGTAG
>CAYYMU010000126.1:0-6644 GCA_964472445.1 uncultured Desulfobacteraceae bacterium | reverse complement strand
GGCAGAGCCCGTGGTTTAATTAACTGCAATTAAGCAAAAAAAGGCTTTTGCAAAGGTCTCGTATAAACAGTATGCTATTCTACAGGCAGTTGTCCACAGTCTTTAATGCAAACCTTTTTCATAGGCTGGCCACCGGGTGAGCCCAAAGCCTCGATACTCTTGACCACATCCATGCCCTCAATCACCTTTCCAAAAACTACATGTTTGCCGTCAAGCCAGTCAGTATCAACTGTAGTGATAAAAAACTGTGAGCCGTTTGTATCAGGCCCTGCGTTTGCCATTGACATAATCCCGGGCCCTGTATGGGTTAGTTTAAAATTCTCGTCTTTAAACTTTGCTCCATAGATTGACTTGCCGCCTGTTCCGTTATGGTTAGTAAAATCACCGCCCTGCAGCATAAAAGAAGGGATTATCCTGTGAAATATGCTCCCTTTGTAACCAAAGCCATGTTCACCGGTGCAAAGTGCACGAAAGTTTTCAGCAGTTTTTGGAACAACATCAGTGTTTAATTCAATTAATATTCGTCCTAATAATTTGTCATCAGCCTCAACATCAAGAAAAACCTGTACATTTTCCATCATTTTCTCCTTTATTTTTAACTGTCTCAATTTGCTGTTCAGAAAATTGTTTGATTGTTTGAACGCATAACAAACCTGTCTTTCTACGAGTTCATCAAATATAATGTCAAGCAAAAAAGTTATATTAATTAAGTTTGATGCCTTATAAAAAAGCCCATGATAAAAACCGATACAACCGCCATAATCCCACCGAACAGGAAAGGTGCGCATGGAACGAATGAAAACATTATTCCAGCAATTATACTTGCCGGGAGCAATGTAACGCCCACAATGGTTTGATAAAATCCCAGAGCAGTGGCTTTTGATTCTCCAGGGGAGATATCAGCTACAAACGCTTTTTCCACACCTTCTGTCATGGCATAGTAAATACCGTATATCAACCAAATGGGAAATAACAGACTTTTTGTGCCGGGCGTAACAAACCCAAAGGAGATATATACTGCTGCGTATAATCCATAACCTGCCATTAATAGTCTTTTTCGGCCAAGCTTATCTGAAAGTATTCCAAAGGCAGGAGATAAAAAAGTTGCGGAAATGTTAAACAGCATGAACATGAGTATAACTGTAGACAGATCATATCCCAGGTTCATACTTCGCAGAAGCAAAAACTGGTTTGATGAGTTTCCAAGAGTGAAAATAAACTGCGCAAGAAAAAATACCTGAAGGTTTCGAGCATAATGCCTGACATTTAGAACAGGTTTTACTGTTTCGGGCAGATTTTTTACTTCGCGTTTTTTCTCCTTTAAAAAAAAGAGAAACAAAATACCGATCAGAGCCGGTATAATTGAAATGAGAAACAGTTTGTAAAAGGAATGAATGTCTTTTAAATTGCCTGTAAAAGGATCTAAATATTGTCTGACAAGAAAAAAACAGATCAGTGATCCTACCGTGGCTCCCGCAAAATCCAGCCCTCTCTGAAAACCGAATGCTCTGCCATAATTTCTTTTTGAAACCGATTCAGAAATCAAAGCATCCCGCGGAGCCGTGCGTATGCCCTTTCCCACCCTGTCAAAAAAACGCGCCAACAGCACAAAATACCAGCCTGCCATGCACAGCAACAGAAGGAATTTAGCCATGGCCGAAGTAGAGTAGCCGGCTATAACAATGGCTTTTCGTTTTTTTATCAGATCTGAAAAATAACCGGAAAACAGTTTGAGCAGGCTGGCGGTTGATTCAGCTATTCCCTCTATGATCCCCAGCACAGGTCCGAGCATGGCTGCATTTGCAGACATAATCATTTTTACAAATGCCTGCAAAAGAGGATAAATCATTTCCGAGGATACATCTGTAAAAAAGGATGTTAATCCTAAAAGAATAACATTTCGTCTCATAAAAATTCACCACTTATCGTTTCCTGTCGAGACATTAAACCATCCGCACACGAATACATTTGATTCGCATATAAAAAAAGAGGGGTATTAAGAGCAAGCATGGAAAACGGTAAAAAGCTGATCGTAATTTCTATTAAGGAACGGACTGCAGTGTTTTTACCACGAAGAACAAGAAGCAAGCGAAGATAAAGAAAAAATCCTTCGTGTTCTTCGTGGTTATCAATAGTAAAACTGCTTAAGTAATTAACTTGTAATATATCCTGCTATAGCTGTCGCAGCGGCAGTTGCCGGACTCATAAGATGCACCATGCCGCCTTTGCCCATACGTCCGTTAAAATTCCTGTTCGTAGTAGAAGCGCACACTTCACCTTCAGCAAGCACCCCATTACTCATTCCAAGACAGGCGCCGCACGTTGGATTGGTAACACAGAACCCGGCATCCATAAATATTTTTAATATCCCCTCTTCCATTGCCTGACTGAAAACTTTTGGAGTGGCAGGAGAAACTATAGCTCTGACTGAATCGCAGATCCTGGCTCCTTTTAATATCTGTGAGGCAACACGAAGATCTTCTATTCTTCCGTTTGTGCATGATCCAATGTACACCTGATCAACCTTAACTCCTTCCATTTCTCTTGCCGGTTTTACCTGATCGGGTTTGTATCCAAATGTTACCTGCGGTTCAAGTTCGCTTATATCATGATTAATAATATCTTCGTATTTTGCATCTGAATCAGAAGAAAAAGTACTAAAGGCTTCAAAAGCATCCTGTTTTGCAGCATATTCCTCTTTGATAAACTCCCAGAGATATTCTACAGTAGTCATGTCAGGCAGACAGATACCGCATGTTGCGCCGGCTTCAACCGCCATGTTGCAGCATGTCATTCTGGCTTCCATGCTCATAGAATCTATCACAGGCCCGGTAAACTCTATAATTTTGTCGGTCGCTCCGTTTACGCCCAGCCTTCCAATGATAGAAAGTATAATATCCTTTGCATAAACTCCTTCACGCAGTTCGCCGGTTATGTTAATCTTAATTGTAACAGGATAATGAAATGCACATACGCCTTTAAGAATGCCGACCTCAAGATCTGTTGTACCCACACCAGCTGCAAGGGCTCCGAATGCGCCGTGTGTACAAGTATGAGAGTCGCCCATAATTATAGTATAGCCGGGGCGAACAAATCCCTTTTCCGGAAATATTGCGTGACAGACTCCGTTTCTGCCGATATCAAAAAAATCTTTAATATTATGCCTGAAAGCCCATTCTCTTAAAATCTTACCCTGCATGGCAGTTTTTGAATCCTTTGCAGGAGTTACATGATCAATTACCGCCTTAATTTTATCAGAGTCAAAAACCTTGTCCTTGCCTCTGGTAATTAAATCATTTATTGCCCCGGGCGTTGTTATTTCATGGCAAAATACAGCATCCAGCCTTATTACATGTATATCTCCTGACGGGTTATCGACAAAATGAGAATCAAAAATTTTTTCAGCAATGGTTTTACCCATGAATCCTCCTGTTTTAATCGCTGTCTGTCTTTAAAACCGCAAGGAATGCAGACTGAGGAATCATTACCTTTCCTACTATCTTCATCCTTTTCTTTCCTTTTTTCTGCTTTTCAAGCAGCTTGCGTTTCCTGCTTATATCTCCCCCATAACATTTAGCTGTAACGTCCTTCCTGAATGCAGAAACAGTTTTGCGGGCTATTATTTTTCCGCCTATTGCCCCCTGAATAGCTATCTTAAACATCTGCTTGGGAATTTCATCGCGAAGTCTTTCACACGCAAACCGTGCCCGTTCAACAGACCTGTTCCTGTGTACAAGCTGAGAAAAAGCATCCACACGCTCCCCATTAATTAAAATATCTACCTTTACTAAATCTGTTTCTCTGTAATCAATTATATCATAGTCAAATGATCCATATCCCTGTGTAATCGATTTCAGCTTATCGTAAAAATCATAAATCACCTCTGCAAGAGGCAATTCAAATATCATTTCAAGGCGGTCGCTGGTAAGATACTGGTAGTTCCGGTTTATCCCCCTGCGTTCAAGACTCAGCTGCATTACAGCACCCATATAGCGGTCGGGGATTATTATTGACGCCCGGATAAAAGGTTCCTGAGTCTGTTCAATCCCTCCGGGATCAGGATATAAAGCAGGATTGTCAATTGTTAATGTTGAGCCGTCGTTCATGATAAGTTTATATCGTACAGACGGAGCGGTCAGTATCAGCGAAAGGTTATACTCACGCTCAAGCCGCTCCTGTACTACTTCAAGATGAAGAAGGCCCAGAAAACCGCAGCGAAAACCAAAACCCAGTGCAGCTGAACTGTCTTTTTCATAAATCAGGGAAGCATCGTTCAGTTTCAGTTTTTCCAATCCAACTGTCAATTCCTCATATTCATCAGAAGCAACCGGATAAATGGATGAAAAAACAACTGGCTTTGCCTCTTTAAATCCAGGCAAGGGAGTTTTGCATGGTCGATCACGTAAAGTAATTGTATCCCCACATTTTGTATCGCTTACGGTTTTTATGCCTGCAATAATATATCCCACCTGACCTGCTGATAGTTCCTTGCATGGAATCCTTTTCAGCTGAAATATTCCAATCTCTTCAACCCTGTAAGAAGCATTGTTATACATAAAGGATATAATATCAGCCGGTTTTATGCTTCCCTGGAAAACACGAATATGAACTATGGTTCCACGAAAAGGATCATAATGGGAATCAAAAATTAATGCCTTAAGCGGCGCCTGTCTGTCTCCTGAGGGCGGAGGAAGTTTTTTTACGATTATTTCAAGTAGCTCTTCTATGCCTGTGCCTTCTTTTGCTGAAGTAAGCATTGCCGATAAAGGATCAAGCCCCAGATCATCCTCTATCTGTTTTTCAACCTTTTCAATATCAGCTGACGGCAAATCTATCTTATTTATAACAGGAATAATTTCAAGGTTGTGCTCCATGGCAAGATAAAGATTAGCCAGCGTCTGAGCCTCAACACCCTGACTGGCATCTATTAAAAGCAAAACCCCTTCGCATGAAGCAAGAGCCAGCGAAACCTCATAACTAAAATCAACATGACCCGGTGTATCTATGAGGTTCATAATATATGTGTTGCCGTCTTTTGCAGTATAGGGAAGGCAGACTGTCTGGCTTTTTATTGTAATTCCCCGCTCCCTCTCTATATCCATGTTATCAAGTATCTGGTCCTTAAAATTACGGTCTGTTACAATATTTGCGAACTGTATAAGACGATCCGACAGAGTTGACTTGCCATGATCAATATGAGCTATTATGCTGAAATTTCTTATATTTTTCATTTTACATGTAAGGCCAAGGCCTTGCATCCTTTTCTTAAGTTGTGGCAGAAAACAGTAACTGCATCTAAATACTAAACAGAAAAAGTCAGGTCTATTATGGAATCATATATTTCCACTTCAGGCACCTGACTTTAACTGGAGTTAAATGATCTCGGTTTTTAATAATAAAATTTTGAGTGCTTTTTTGTTGTTTTATTCTATTACTCTTAAACCCGCGATTTTGATCAGACCACGATGATACCCCTGCGGAAAAAACTTCTCGAGTTCTTGCAATTCCATTTGATTTGACTCGCAGAACTCATATAAGTTTGGAACCATATTGTTCTTTTTAAAATTATCGCGCAGATAATAAATCAATTCCCAGTGTTTATCAGATAATCCAACACCTATTTCATGCGCTCTGTTTAAAGCAAAATTTTCATCCCATTTCTCAAAGTCAACCAGAAAGCCAAATACATCCAATGGATAAACCTTTTCTTTTGGTTTGGGCAGCACTTTTTCAGAACCTGCTTTTAACCAGGATACAGGCGCCTTGCCGCCATAATAATTCACGATACGATCCTGATAAGTTATGCCTGCAATCTTACACGCGCCTCGCATATATCCTGTTGGAAACAGCTTTTTCATATCCCTGTTTGACAATTGATTTGCCCTGCAGGTTTCATATTCCAAAGGGCACAAACCTTTTTGATTAAAAAAATCTCTAATAAAGCGGATGACCTCCCAATGCTTATCAGACAGACCATCAGTGATATTAATGGTCGGCGCAATTCCAGTTACAAAGTTTTCATCCCATGCATCAAAATCAACAAGAAAGTTTTGACCGTAAACTTCATAATCCTTACCCTGAAACGAAAAAGTTCCCATATCAAGCTCCTTTCTTGAATATTTCATATTCAATATTAAAGATTAATTATCTGTTCTAAAAGCCTGTAACAAGGCTTTTGCGAAATATCATCTTTTGCTTGATTAAACACTGTTGGACAGCACCCATGTTCCACAATGCGTCGCTCCGTATCCGCTTCCTGTCTGTGAACAACAGTATTTTATTAGTATTACAATTATATGATATAATCAATGATAAAGTAAAATTGATGGCGTTGTGAAAAATCATTTCCAAGAGAAATTGAGCAGTTTTGGAAAAAGATGTTGTGATTAAATTTAAATTAGAAAACTGTTTGAATGTATTAGAAATCGTTAGCAAAAAACCTGTTGCTGTATTGTTATCAATAACAGATTGAATTATTGGCACAATTGCTCTTTTTATTATAGTCGGTTCTTTGTTTACGAGTTGTTGGACGAAGCCGCTACGCGGCAAGCAAGCGCGGACTCAAAATCGGCTCGGCTTTTGTGGTCAACTCCATTTTTTTGTTCTGCCATCGTTTCAAGTTAAATTATACACCAATTCTATAA
>CAYYMU010000125.1:0-6644 GCA_964472445.1 uncultured Desulfobacteraceae bacterium | reverse complement strand
ATTGTTATTAATAAAAGATTAAATTATCAGCACAATTGCTGTTTTTATTATGGCCTGTTCTTTGTTTACGATTTGTTATACATGAGTTTTTTCTGGTTTTAATTTAATTATAACTGTTGCGATAACCGGCAAAAACTACAGTTTAGTTGTTTGAAAGTCACGAATTTAACTACAGATGGCTAAGTAAAAAGTTAAGTTTAAAAGTATTCTGCTTAATGTCTTTATTGCTGAACTGTAAGCTTCTACCATGAATCAAAAATTTGTGTTTTAATAAGTTCGTCGTTTTCATAGAGAAGAATTGTTGAATTATGGTTTTGTGGAACCATCAGCATAATTTCTTCGTCAGGATTTACAAAATTATCAAAAAGATCAAGCGAAAGTCCAGGGCTTTTTAAGCGTATAAAAATATGTTTTTTTAGAAATCCATTGCTCAGCCTGTATCTGAAAATACCTGTGCCTTTTGTAGCATGCAAATCAGTCTCTTCCATTCCATTATGTTTTCTGTTTATGATAATATTTACAGATGTGCCCTGTAAAACACGATGCCCGGACAATGGTTCCTGTGTTACAATAACATTTTTAGGTTCATCTTCATATGGGCGAAACCTGATTTCTCCTAACAATAGATTGTTTTTTTCAATTAAAAATATTGCATCTCCAAGAGCAAGTCCTTTTAAGTCAAGCATTTTATATGCATTTGGGCGCATTCCTATGCTTACAAGAAAATTTACATGTTCCCCCGGCCTGATAATGTTGTCTGAAGGCACGGACTGTTCGATAATTTCATTTTTTGTAATTTCTTTATCATATACCGTTGATAATTCCCCTGAATATAATCCGTTTTCTTCAAGAATTATTTTTGCCTGCTGGACGGAAAGCCCTTTAAGATTCGGCATTAAAATGGTTTTTGTCCCTTTTGAAATAATTATTCTTACATCCCGTCCAATTTTTATTTCCGAGCCGGGTTCTGGTTCCTGAAAGATTACGTGTTCTGCTGGAGTGTCTGAACTGTATTCAGACCCCCTGATTTTTGTGTTCAGTTTAAGATCTGTCAGAATTTCAAGAGCATTCAGTGCATTTTTTCCAACAAGATCAGGGACTATAACCGTGTCCTCACTCTTAATAATAAGCGTAAGAGTAAAATAGGCAGATATTCCTATAATAAGGATTAATGCAAGAATGAAACCTGAAATTTTTACAATTTTTGATATCATTTTAAAAGCGGGTAGTTATTATTGATAAGCGGTTTACAAAAATTTTGTATCTACCTCTTCTCTCAGGGGCTGGAATTCAATTCTAAGATATGTTGCAAACGCTATTCTAAAAAATTCCGATGCTCTTCGTCTTAGTTTTAAAAAATCGTCTTTTTCGATCCCGTGTGTTTTTCTGATATTTTCGAGTTTTTCCATGTGTTTTTCCATTTCCCTGTCGTCAAGGCTGTATTGGAAAACTTTTGAGAAAAAAGCAAAGAGATCCTTAATTGTTTCAAAATACTCTTTTTTATTATTTTTATAATCTGCCAGGCTGTCACCCCAAAAATCTGGATTTTCAATTTGATTTTCCGTGGTTTCACGAAAATTATCTGATTGTATGAGAGAATCAAGAATGTCGTATATTTTTGTTAGAATCGGTTTAACAAGCTTTGTATTACCGGCCATTGGAAATACAAGCTCGTTCATTGTTTCCTTAAATTCAATATTTAGTTGTTCACATTCATAGGATAACACCTTTCCCAAATGTTCCATACGATTTTCATCAGCCTTATTATCTTCAGGATTAATATCAGGAAGAGCAGAGATTTCCTTTATTGATCGAAAAATCAAGAAATTACCCATCATGGATACAACATACAGAAGTCCTGACGCGTTATTTATATCAATATTTCGTTTTGATAAAAACCCCTTAATTTCTTTTATCATTGGATGGTTATCGATTGCATTAGATTGCTTTTCTGCACGGTTTTGTTTTGCCCTACTTTTTCTGCCCATAAAATTTCCTCCAGATTCCAATTAACACAATATCTTAATGTTTGATCATGGCTATCAAAAAAGGCTGTTACTGTCAATTGTGTTGGCCTTTATAAATAATCGCTGCATTTTTTATCTAAATCAGCGCATAAGCTCTGCCGGCAAAATTCATGGTTTGACTTAAACAGCAAATTATGAAAACAAAAGTCTCTTTTGAAAACTTTTCAAACAGTTTTCCATGGCGGAGGTTTCAGCATGTATGGGTTTTACAACAGAATTCTAAAAATTAATCTTTCCACGGAAAGATTTAATATGGAAGTAATAGACGAAGAGGTTTACTGCAGATATCTTGGCGGAAAAGGACTTGCTTCTTATCTTCTTTATACTCTTAACCCCAGAGGCGTTGATCCTCTTTCTCCTGAAAACCGCCTTATATTTGCAACCGGTCCTGTTACTGGAAGCGTTATATGGGGCTCAAGCAGATACGGGGTATTTACCAAATCACCTCAGACAGGCCTTTATTCAGAATCATACTCAGGCGGCAGGGTTCCGGAAGCAATTGATTCAACAGGATTTGACGCGATCGTGATTATGGGTAAAGCTAAAAACCCTGTTGTTCTCGAAGTTTATCCTGATGGGGCACTTTTCCACGATGCGGGCGATATATGGGGGATGCAAACTTATGATGCTGAAGATGCAGTTAATGATCGGTTTGGCATTCCCCGCGGAAAAACAAAAAAATCAGGTTCAGTAGTCATAGGTCCTGCTGGTGAAAATCTTGTATGCTTTGCCGTTATTGAAAACGACTACTGGCGTTCTGCGGGAAGAACAGGAGTAGGAACGGTCATGGGATCAAAAAAACTCAAGGCCATTGTTTTTAAGGGCGATAAAAGGCGTTTGCTTTTTGACGGAAAAAATATAAACAAGTTTTCAAAGCAGGTTGCAGAAAAATCAAAAAACAATCCATCGGTTCTGGCTTTCAAGGCGCTGGGCACTCCAAATATGGTCAGAAAAACCAATATGGCCGGGGCATTTCCAACAAAATACTGGTCTGAAAGCTTTTTTGACAGATGGGAAAATATCAGCGCAGAGGCTCTGCATGAGCGCTGCCAGGTTAAGCCTCATTCCTGCCCCAAATGTTTTATTTCATGTGGAAGAATGACTACTGTTGTTAACGGCCGCCATGCAGGTCTCAAGATTGAAGGCCCTGAATACGAGACGATCTATGCTTTTGGCGGACTTTGTCTGATTGATAGTATTGAAGAAATTATTTATTTAAACGATATATGCGACAGGCTTGGCATAGACACAATAACAGCGGGCAATCTCTGCGGATTTACAATCGAAGCCTCGAAAAGGGGGAAAATAGATTTTAATATAGATTATGGCGATGTGGATGGTATTGCCTGCCTGCTTAAAATGATTGCAAAAAGAGAAGGAATAGGAGATATTCTTGCAAGAGGTATCAGATATGCTGCAAAAGAATGGGAGCTTACAGATTTAGCTGTTCATGTTAAAGGCCTTGAGCCGCCGGGATACGATCCAAGAGTACTTAAAGGAAACGGACTTGCCTTTGCCACATCTGAAAGAGGAGCGTGCCATTTAAGAGCTACTTTTCATAACCCGGAATTAAGCGGTTTAAGCAAGCCCGGCGTTATTAAAGGTAAAGCAAATCTGTTGATTGACTTTGAAGACCGTCTGACTTTAATGGATACTCTGATAATGTGCCGCTTTTACAGAGACCAGTGTTCCTGGGAGGGGCTGAGTCAACTCGTTCAAATTACAACCGGTTTAAAGGAAAACAAAGGGGCTCTTCAGAAAAGAGCTTCAGAAATAACCGATCTGATTCGTTGTTTTAATATTCGTGAAGGTTTGAAGCCAGAGGATGATAACCTTCCTGAACGGTTATATAAGAAATCCAGTAAAACCGAAAATAATATAACTAAAGATGAATTCATGGCCATGTTAGAAGATTATTATTGTCTTAGAGGATGGGATAAAAACGGTGTTCCTGCGCGAGTAAAAAAATAAGGAGGTCTGATTATGCCTAAGTATATTGCAATTCTGTTTATAGCAGTTATTTTTTTGTTTCAGGGATGTTCCGCAAGCTACAAGCTTAAACCCCTGCCATTTAAGATGCCGGCATCATATGATAATGCTGTGACAGCAGGTGGAGCACAGGTGGCTGCCAGAACATTCGGTAATGCTGCTGAAGCAAAAGAGGCGTTTGGATTTGATGTTTTAGGCGCTGGAATGCTGCCTGTTCAGGTAGTCTTTGACAATCAGGGTGTTCATCCGATCGAAGTTAATGGAAACCAGACATTTTTAGAGGATCAAAAGGGTAGTCTCTGGCCTGTTTTAAGCAGCGAGATTGCTTATAAAAGAGCAACAAAATATGCTAAAACAAAGGAAATAGTTAAGGAAGGGGCTTATCACGGAATATTGGGAGCAGCCGCGGGATCGATAATAGGGGCTGCAATAGGCATTGTATCGGGTGAGAATATAGCTGTAGCAGTAGGAAAGGGCGCTGCTGTGGGTGCTGCTGCCGGTGCCACCCTTGGTGGCGTGGGAGGTTACGGTACAGATGATGCCAGAAGATCCATTGTTGAAGATTTGTATGCAAAATCGCTTCAAAACAAACCGGTTGAGCCTAAAAATATTGCCCACGGCATACTGTTTTTTCCTGGAGAAGCGGGATTAGCCAAAATGTTGCATCTTCAAATAGTCGAAGCAGATACAGGAAAGGTTCATATAATAAAATTAGGGTTTTAAATAAGATGGCATCGTAAAAAGTCAAATTCGTAGAATGTGTCATTTCGATGAATTCGACTTTCAAATAACTTAACTGTAGTTTTTACCGGTTATCGCAACAGTTATAATTGACGGTTTCGTAAAAAGTCGAATTTGTTCGCTCTGTGAGACCTTTGAAAAATGTTCAATTTTGCTCAAGTTCAAGGAAGTCGAAAATTTTAAACGTAGGAATACATTGAGTATTTCGAGGCTTAAAATTTTAGCCTGACGCAGTAATTGGGCAAAAGGGGAGGTTTTGCAAAGGTCTCTCTGTGAGCATTCTTGGGATTCAGATTAATCTTGGCTAAATTGCAAGAACTCGGGCTAACGCCCTCAAACAGCTTGCAATTTTTAACGCCAGACTCAATCCGAATCCTTTTCCAAAACTGCTCAATGTCTCTTACAAATGACTTTTTACGAGTGCATCATAATTAAATTAAAATTAGAAAAAACTTATGTATGATAAATCGTAAACAAAGAGCTGGCCATAATAAAAACAGCAATTGTGCCATCAATTGTAATTCTGGAGACAAAACAATTTGTACCTGGCTTTAAAAAAAATCAACGGTAGAACGCATTATTTTATCAGAGAATCCTATGAGGATGGAGAATATCTGTTAAGCCGCGATCTGTTGGATCTGGGAACAGATCCAGCCCGGCATATTATTTATCCCGGGGGTCATGCATTTTATATTGACGAGCATATTGAAGACAGCCTTCGTTCAAAGGGTCTTAAATATACTTCTGATGAACTTGACGATATTTTCTGGTGTTTTTTAGACCCGGAAGTTAAAAACTCCCTGGAGTCTTTTCGCCACAGAGGAACTTTTTCGCGAACACCCGGAATTAAAAAAGAAAAAATCGATTCCGAAAAAATCCATCTTTTTGACAGACGCAGAATCCATTATTTAAGATATGGCCAGATAGATCAGGGAAGAATCGGACGTGTTTCTCCAAGACTGTTTGCAAAGCTTATAAATAAATCAAGAGATGAAATAGAACAATACATTATGGGCATGGAAAGGGAGCTTGATCTATTGGAATTCAAGACATATGTCTATGCTGTTTTTGATTTACAGAGATTTTTTACACAGATAACCGCAAAAATTATGCCTCAGGGTCTGGATCAGAACAAGGTTGACAGGCATTTTTTAGAGGAAATATGCCGTTTAAACAGCGACAGATCTTTCTGGGCAGGGATGAATGCCGAGGGAAGGCTTGATCAATATTTAATCAGATATGCAATTATGTTTTTTGACAATCCATATGCCAGAAGCACTTTTTTAGACGATCATATACGGGCTTACATGGACAGCAAAAGGGCTTATATTCCTCCGCATAAAAAGAATTCAACGATTCTTAAGGAAGCCAGCAATATATTTGGAGTAGATGAAGCTGTTCTTAAAAAAATGACAAAAAAGGCTTTTATAAGTCTGTACAGGCGCACAGCTCAAGAACTTCATCCAGACAAGGGCGGAGAAAAGGAAAAGTTTATTAAGCTGTCTGAAGCATATGAGGATTTACTGAAAACCAAGAAATGATTTTTAAATAACTCAACTGTAGTTTTTGCCGATTATCGCAACTGAAGACTGATCGCTTAAAGTTATTTTAGTTTCCAGTGCTACAGAGCGGCAAAATGCAGCTTTTTACGACACCATCAACATTAAGGAGTCTATAATGCCGATATTTGAATATGTATGTGAAGAATGTAATCATCGTTTTGAACAACTGGTTGTTAAACCAGAAGATTTTTTAGAGGAATGTCCTAAATGTCACAGTAAAAATGTAAAAAAACTGATATCTGCCGGAAATGTCAGGCCTTATGGTATTCCCAAAGGCTCAGGCGGATTCAAGGTACCGGCATGCATGTCCTGCGGCAAGTCGAAC
>CAYYMU010000124.1:0-6651 GCA_964472445.1 uncultured Desulfobacteraceae bacterium | reverse complement strand
AATTGACTACAACTAATCGGGAGATGATCCTATTTTTCTAATTATCTATGCAAATCCTGTCAATATAATTCTCAAATTGTTACAATTAACAAAGTATCCAAAATTCTTGACCGTATTAAGTATTAGGTGCTAAGTATTAAATCTCAGAAGTTAAGTGTGTAACTCAAAAAACCCGACTTATGCCTGAACAAAAAACTCGGAGATGTTTTTATGATACAAAACGATCTGATTCACATGCTGCTTAATGCAGGCCTTATGGTACAATTTGTCCTGCTTATCCTGCTTTTTTTTTCCATTACATCATGGGCTATTATAATAATCAAATATAGATATATTAAAAAAGCATTTAAAGACTCAGAACATTTCATGGATTTTTTCTGGAAAAGCCGGAATCTTTCAGATGCTTTTGCAAAAGCCAAACATCTTCAAGGCAGTCCTGTTGCAAGAATCTTCCGTGTAGGATATCTTGAGCTTAAAAAATTGAGCCAGTCAGGAGCCCCTGCAACATCTCAATCAGATTCACCATCAATCTCTGAAACTTCCTTCTCAAATACCAGATTTGCAGGTATAGATAATCTTAAAAGGTCTTTGCGCCGGGCCACTAATACAGAAACAACCAAAATGACACATCTCATTCCATTTCTTGCCACAACAGGGAATATAACTCCATTTATCGGTTTGTTCGGCACAGTATGGGGCATTATGAATTCTTTTCATGGCATCGGACTTAAAGGTTCGGCCAGCCTGGCTGTCGTAGCACCTGGAATTTCCGAGGCACTTATCGCAACTGCGGCTGGTTTGGCTGTAGCAATACCAGCGGTTATTGCCTTTAATTATTTTATGCAGAAAGCAAGAGTTATTGAGACCGAACTGCAGAGTTTTTCCGCAGACTTTCTTAATATTGTCGAACGTGATATATTAAGCGAAAAAGGAGCTTAGTAAGTAATGGCAGGCATTAATAATAAAGAGCTTATGTCAGATATAAATGTAACTCCTTTTGTTGATGTGATGCTTGTGCTGTTGATAATTTTCATGGTGACTGCGCCCATGATGATGCAGGGAGTAAATGTCTCTCTGCCGGAAACAACATCAAAAGCACTTCCTTCCGAAGAAGACCATGTCATTATTACTATTGACCGCAATAATCAGATATATATTAATGATTATCATATAGAGCTTGACTTTCTTAAAGAAAAACTTATAAAAATTTTTCAGGGCCGCAGTGATCAAGAGGTTTATCTCAAGGCTGACAAGGCAATACCTTATGGAATAGTAGTATATGTCATGTCTGAAATAAAAGGGGCTGGAATTGAAAAATTAGGAATGGTAACAGAACCAATTAGCGATAAAAGCAAAAAAGAAAAAGGCAGATGAAAGAAGAATCGCGCAAGCTGTTCTTTACTTTTATTGTTTCAGCTATATTACATATAATTTTTTTTATGGTTTTGGTCTTTGCGCCTGCTCACAAAACCAGTAAAGACTTTTCTCCTTCAGTTATCAATGTCAGTATGGTTGCATTACCTGGGCCTGAAAAAGCGCCAACGCAAGGCAATATTAATGGTTTTGTATTAGAAAAAAAGCCTGCAAAGCCAGTAAAAAAAGTAAAACAAATTAATCAGACTGCACCCGAAACAACACCAACCCACGAAAAAGACGTATCAAAAACTGTTTCAACAGCTCCCAGGAAAATAAAAAAGTCTCTTAAGAAAAAAACTTTTAAATCTTCCAGAGTTGTAAAAAGTGCTATTGATAGGATTAAAAAAAACGTTGATAAATCAAGACCAAATCCTGTTGCAGAGGCAATCAGCCGCTTAAAAGACAAGGTCGGCAAAGCTGATTCTGCCGGACAACAAAAGACTGAAGCAGGAACAAATGCGACATCGCCTTCTGCCGGAATACCCGGCGGTTATGGAGGCGGTGGAAAAGGACAGATTAAACTAATAGATATATACAGGGCTCAAATCCCATATTATATTGAAAAAAACTGGGCTTTTTCCAAGCAGTTGTCACATGGACAAACTGATCTGGTTGCTGTAGTGGTTATAAAGATCATGAAAAACGGCAAAATTAAAGAAGTGTGGTTTGAAAAAAAATCAGGAAATAACTATTTTGATGAATCTGCCTATAAGGCTGTTATAAAATCAGATCCGCTTCCCGTGCTTCCGGAAGGATTTTTACGTCCATATTATGATCTTGGGCTGATTTTTACTCCTTCGGGCTTACGCTAACACTCTGAATAATTACTAAAGATTGAAATATGATTTTTCGATATATGGTATCTTGTTTAAATATTAGCAAAATCGGATCAGTATCCAAAGCCGTTAACAGTTGCCTTTCATCGTTTGCTGTTTTATTTCTGCTGGTTTTGACGGCCTTGTTTCTGATTATTCCGCCTTTTTGCAGTGCTGAATATGATTATATTGATATAAATAATCCTTTCCTGAAAAAAATACCTATTGCAATTCCATCATTCAAAACCGTAACTGAAAACCCTGCTGAAAAACGCCTGTCTGTAACAACCTCTGGTCTGCTATCAGAAACTCTCGAATTTACAGGCTATTTCAAAATGCTTGATCATGATGCCTTTCTTTTTGATCCTGAAAAATCTGATATAACTGCTTTAAACACTAATTTTCAAAACTGGACTGATATAGGCGCCGAACTTTTGATAACAGGATTGCTGGAAATTAAAGATGATATCGTTGATATTGAGCTCAGGTTATATGATACATTTAAGGCAAAATTGTTAATTGGTAAAAAATACAAGGGGCTGATAAATGACAGACGAAAAATAATACGTCGTTTCTGCAGTGAGGTGACATACTATCTGACAGGGAAAAGCGGTGTTTTTAACAGCAAAATAGCTTTTATTTCTACAGGTTCGGGCAATAAGGAAATATACATATGCGAGTTTGACGGCCACAATCCAGTACAAAAAACCCATAATAAAAGCATAACTCTTTCTCCAGCATGGTCGTCTGATGGAAAATGGATTGCTTATACTTCCTATAAAAAAGGCAACCCTGATCTTTATATCAAAAATTTAGCAGAAAAACGCGGTGTTGTAGTTGCAAAAAAAGGCATTAATATTACACCGGCCTGGATCCCTGGAAAGTTTGCACTGGCTGCAACGCTCTCATTTTCAGGTGACCCGGAAATTTATATGTTGACCGGAAGCGGAAAAATTATTAAAAAATTAACTGATAAATGGGGAATTGACGTATCTCCTTCGTGGTCTCCGGACGGCAAAAAAATGGCTTTTGTATCAAACAGATCCGGAAAAGCGCAAATTTATATTAAAAATATTGCTTCAAACAGTGTCGAAAGATTGACTTTTCAGGGCAGATACAATACATCTCCAAACTGGTCGCCAGATGGAAACAAAATAGCATATTGCGGCATGGAAAAGGGAGAATTTAACATCTATGTAATTAATGTTGACGGCAGCAACCTGTTTCAATTGACCTTTAATGAGGGTGATAATGAATCGCCTTCCTGGTCACCGGATGGAAGCCTCATCGCCTTTAACTCGAACAGGGAGGGTCCTCACAGGCTTTATGTTATGACCGCTTATGGTACCGATCAGAGGCGTTTGCTTTCACTGCCCGGTGAGCAGACAAATCCAAAATGGTCATTAAATATATTAAATAATTAAAATGAAAAGCAACTTAATAAAAAGGAGGAGGAAAAAATGCGAAAAAAATTATGGCTGAATTTGGTTTTATTGCTGGTAATTCCAGGATTCCTGTTTATTGCTTCGTGCGCCAAAAAGACTGTAACATCTGAATCTGCAGCTACTAAAGCTGTTGAGGATGATTCAGCACAAAAAGCTAAAGCCGCCGAAAAAGCAAGCCAGCAAGAACTGGCAAAACAACGGGCCATTGAAATGCAGAACCTGAAAGAACAACAGGCAACGCGTGAAAAAATGGCTGCAAAAAATATGTTCGTAAATGAAGACATTAGTTTTGACTTTGACAAATATAATCTTCTTCCTTTGGCACAACAAGTTTTACAGAGAAAGGCAGACTGGTTATGGAACAACCCTGATGTATCCGTAATTATTGAGGGTCACTGTGATGAACGTGGTACCAATGAATACAACCTTGCTCTTGGAGACAGGCGAGCTGAAAGTGCAAAAACATATCTGATGAATCTCGGAATTGCCGGATCTCGATTAACAACCATAAGCTATGGTGAAGAAAAACCAGTAGATTCAGACCATAATGAAGCAGCCTGGGCAAAAAACAGGCGCGCTAATCTTGTAATAGAATAAAGAATCCTGGCCCAGAGGACCAGTCTTTTGCTATACCCAGAGGGAATTTGTTTTGCATGAAAAAGATGAGCGTCGAACATCGAACGCTCAACATCGAGCATCGAATGTGGATATCTCTCCTGCCCGCCATCGCGAGACATACTCAATGCTCTTCGTTCTTTTGTTGCCTGCCCGCCATCGGCTTCGCCTTCAGGCGAGGCGGACGGGTCTCGCTCAGGCGAGGCGGGCGGGTCGCTCATTTTTTTAATAAAATAGAAACGCCGAAGGCGTACCATAATTCGACGTTGGATGTTTACCCGCCTTCGGCGGCGCCAGAGGCGACCAGGGTTCGATGTTGGACGTTTGTTTTTTAAACACAAAAATCCAGGTCAGAGCCATCTATCTCTGACCTGGCCCAAACGACCTGGTTTTTCAGGACAAAGTAAATATGTCTTCTATAAAATTTATCTTTTTATTTATTGCCTGTCTATGTGTGTCGTGCGGATGCGCAATGCAGCAGGATGTTATTGCGCTCTATGACCGCATGAATGTTCTTGAACAACGTTGCGAAAATTTAGAGCAAAGTAATATTAAGCTAAAAAAAGAAACCGCTCAGGTTGAAGCACTGATACAGGAAAGCACAAAAAAACAGGAAGAAAAAGACCGTTACCACAGAACCGGCTCTGCAGATATCCATGTCGTTTTAGACAAGCTTAGAAAGGAAATTGCAAGCTTGAATGGGCAGATTGAAGAAACCCAGCATATGTTAAAACAGAAGACAGATGTTCTTAACAAGGCCGCAATAAAAAGAAAAGAAGTATTAGATAAAATCGAAGAAATGTCGACCTCGAATTATACTCGAATTAAAGATATACAGCAATATCTTAACTTAGAATCTTCCGGCTCTGATTTAAAAGCAAATGACACGCGGGGAAACCAGAAAAAACTTTCAGAAAATGAAATTTACACATCCGCAAAACATGCATTTGATCAGGGTAGTTTTGAACAAGCCCGTGAGGGATTTCAAAAAATAATAAAACAATACCCAAAGTCAAAAAACGCTGATAATGCGCAATTCTGGATAGGTGAAATATATTATCGTGAAAAATGGTATGAAAAAGCAATACTGGAATATCAGAAAGTAATAGAAAAATACCCAAAAGGCAACAAAGTCCCGGCTTCGCTTTTAAAACAGGGTTTTTCCTTTTTAGCCCTTGGAGAAAAGTCAAATGCGCGTCTTATTTTAAATGAACTGGCCACCAAACATCCAAAATCAAATGAAGCAAAAATAGCAAAGCAAAAATTAAAGGGGTTGAAATAGAAAATAAGATAATTAAGACCATTGGCATAGACCCGGGTCTTGCAGCAACAGGTATCGGTATTGTTAAAGGAACAAAACTTAGAATCGAAAGCTATGCTTATGGCACTATAACTACCTCAAAAAAAGATTCATTGCCAAGTCGCCTCAATAAAATTTTTTCAAAACTTCTTGTTGTTTTAAATGATGAAAAGCCTGATCTAATGGTTGTAGAAGATACGTTTTCTCTTCAAAAATATCCAAAAGCAGGTATAACTCTGGGGAAAGTAACAGGTGTAATTCTTCTCGCAGGATACCAGGTTAATGCGCCGGTTATGGAAATTGCCGTCTGTGAGGCCAAACAGGTTTTAACAGGTAACGGTAATGCCAGTAAAATACAATTAGAAAAAGCTGTAAGACGTTTTTTAAATTTAACAATACCTATAAGGCCTTACCATGCTTCTGATGCAATTGCTTTAGCTTTAACAGGTCTTTCCCGATATCAGGATAATTTAATTGAATGTTAGCAGATTGTCTCAAACAGCTGTGGGCTCGTAAATGATCAAACTCAGGTATTAATAAATGATAGGTTATCTTGAAGGTAAACTGCTAAAAAAAGATGATGACCGCATTCTTCTTCTTGCCAATCAGGTTGGATACGAAGTTTTACTCCCTGCATTTGTAATGGATAGCCTGAAATCAAAGGCGGTTGGCGATGAAACCGCCCTTTACATATATTATCAGCAAACCGAACGTCAGCCAAAGCCTGTATTAATCGGTTTTAATTTCGAGGTAGAAAGAGAGTTTTTTCAATATTTTATTTCAGTTGAAGACATCGGCCCGATAAAGGCAGTCAAGGCTCTGAATCTTTCTGTCCGCGAAACAGCTCGGGCAATTGAATCAGGAGATGCTGCAACTCTTAAGAAATTAAAAGGTATTGGCAGCAGAACTGCACAAAAAATAATCGCCACACTTCAAGGCAGAATGAATAAATTCGCCTTAATGCGCAAAGCGGAAAAGGAAACAGAACAAGAATCCGTGGCAGAGGATTTTTCAAGGCAGGTATTTGATGTGCTTGTCAAACAGCTTGGGTACAGGGCTG
>CAYYMU010000123.1:0-6655 GCA_964472445.1 uncultured Desulfobacteraceae bacterium | reverse complement strand
AGAGCATAAATATCAATTGCTTTAACAAGTTATTTACTTATTTATGGATGTCCCGTAAAGCCCCCGTGGTCAACCCAAAAGGGGTCTTTTTTTTAATCCTGGAAGCCCCACTTTGCCAAAGTCGGCTCATACGGACTCTGCAGCATTGCTGCATATTCACAGAAACTCTCTGAACACCAAGATTATCGATCTGAAAAAATAAACAGAATTAGACAAGCTTGATAGCGCACGGTTTTATTCTCAAATTGTTTTCATGAAAATTGGAGCCAAAACTGATGATACTTTCTATCGGTGAAATACTTTATGATATATTTCCAGCATACAAACGGTTAGGAGGTGCTCCCTTCAACTTTGCCTTTCATATCAACAAATTTGGGACACCTGTTTGCTTTGTTTCAAGAGTTGGAAATGATTTTGAAGGTGGGGAAATAATAAATTTTCTGCAACAACACAATTTAACAATTGAAAATATTCAAACGGACAACAAACATAGTACAGGAAAAGTACTTATAGAGCTCAACGGCAAAGGCGTTCCTGAATTTAACATCCTGCCAAATGTTGCCTATGATTATATTGAATTCAATAAATCAATCGTATCGTTACTCAATGCTGATACCGAGCTTATCTATTTCGGAACCCTTGCTCAAAGAAGTGAAATTGGTTTCAAAACTATACAGCAGATTCTTTCTCAAAAGGCTAATGTAACAAAATGCCTTTATGACATTAATCTCAGGCCTCATTGCTTTACAGAACAAGTTATTGTAGAATCACTCAGGCAGTGTGATCTGTTGAAGCTAAACAATGAAGAACTTGAAACCTTAAAACAAATATTTACTTTTAAAAAAAGCAACCGCTCATTTATCGAATATCTAATAATTAAATACCGCCTTGAAATGCTGTCTCTTACAAAAGGTAAAGGTGGAAGCGAACTGTTTACATTAGATAAACATTTTCAAAAAGAACCGGGAAAACTAAATAATGTTGTCGATACTGTTGGCGCGGGGGATGCTTATACGGCGATGCTTGCAATTGGATATATTAACAAGTGGCCACTGGAACAAATTTTGGAAAAGGCATCGGAATTTGCTGAGCGTGTATGTGAAATTGAGGGAGCAGTTCCAACTGACCCAAATTTTTACAAGAAAATTATTGCCGGTATAAAAGGTAAAAAAGATGAAAAAGCATAAGTTATACATTCAAATGTTCAGCATCCACGGCCTCTTGCGTTCGGAAAATATGGAAATGGGATGCGACGCTGATACAGGAGGTCAGATCAATTATGTGGTTGAACTTGGCAAGGCGCTCAGCAAGCTTAGCGAAATAAAACGTATCGATCTCTTTACACGTTTAATTGTGGATAAATCTGTGTCGGAAGACTATTCCATGCCAATCGAAAACGTAAGCGATAAATTTCGCATCGTGAGAATCCAGTGCGGCGGCAGGAAATATGTCAGGAAAGAGCTGCTCTGGCCCAATCTGGATGAATATGTTGACAAAACCATTAAGTTCATTAAACGTGAAAAATTGATACCCGACGTTGTCCATGGTCATTACGCAGATGCCGGATATGTAGCCATGCAGCTTTCAAAAATATTTGGTATCCCCTTAATATTTACGGGGCATTCACTGGGCCGGGCCAAAAGGGAAAAACTTCTTAACGAAGGCTTGAAGCAATCGGATATTATCAGAAAATATAAAATTGACCATAGAATCCATATTGAAGAAGAAATTCTGAAAAATACAGACCTTATAATAACCAGTACAAGCCAGGAGATGGAGAAGCAATATGGGATGTATCAGAACAGTAATTTGCCGACATACCGTGTAATATCACCGGGGCTGGATATGGAAAAATTTTATCCTTATTATCATGATATGTTTCCCGAGAGCGAAAAAGATGAAGTTCAAATCTACGCGCGGGCGGCGGTGCTTAAAGAATTGAACCGCTTTTTCAGCCATCCTGACAAGCCGTTGATACTGACGTTGTGCCGTCCTGATGAACGTAAGAATATCTCCGGTCTGGTCAAAGCTTATGGAGAGGATCTTGAATTACAGGCCATGGCTAATCTTGCTGTGTTTGCCGGAATTCGGAAAGATATTACCAAGAAGGAAGAAAACGAAAGAAACGTTTTAACCAAAATGCTTTTGCTTATGGACAAGTACGATCTTTATGGAAAAATGGCTATACCTAAAAAACATGATTTTGAATACGAGGTTCCTGAATTATATCGCATTACTGCTGAGAAAAACGGGGTTTTCATAAATCCGGCGTTGACCGAGCCTTTTGGATTAACGCTGCTCGAAGCTTCAGCAACCGGTCTTCCAGTTGTGGCGACCCATGACGGCGGGCCCAAAGATATCATACACAACTGTGACAACGGCATTCTTGTGGATCCGACCGATACAAAAGAAATAACTGCGGCTCTTAAAACAATAATTACAGATCATGACACGTGGGAAAAATTTTCAAAAAATGGCATTATAAATGTCCGCAAACACTACATATGGGAAAAACATGCTGAAAAGTATATGAAAGAAGTCAAAAAACTCGTTAAAGAAATCACCAAATCGGAAATGGGCATTGCCGTTCCGTCCGATTCTATCGGAAAACGTCTCGCAAAATTAAATTATTTTATTGTAACAGATATTGATAACACTCTGATCGGGAAGCAGGAAAATGAAAATCTTAACGACCTGCTTGCGTTGTTGATGAAAAATATGGATACCATTGGATTTTGTATCGCTACAGGCAGAACCGTTGATTCTGCTGTTGAATATTTAAAACAACATAACGTACACGCGCCGGATATAATTATTTCATCAGTAGGCTCGGAAATCTATTACGGAAAAGACCTGCAATACAGTCAGGGATGGGATACGCATATCTCAAGCAAATGGAATCGTACAAAAATTGTCGAGTTGTTAAAAGATATCGATTTCATAGAATACCAGGAAGAAATAACGCAGCGGCGATTTAAAATAAGCTATTTTATGGAGCCCGGAAAGGACCGGCTGGCTAACATCCATAATTTATTGGGAAAACATGGATGTCGATACAACCTTATTTATTCCCACCAGAAATACCTTGACATTCTTCCTTATCGAGCATCCAAAGGCAAAGCAATGCGGTATCTTGGCGACAAATGGGAAATTTTTCTGAAAAATATCCTTGTTTGCGGTGATTCCGGAAACGACGAAGAAATGCTTCGCGGCGATCCACTTGGAGTGGTAGTAGGCAACTACAGCAAAGAGCTTGAAAAACTCAAACACGGAAAAAATATCTATTTTGCAAAACAAAAATATGCCGGTGCAATCATAGAGGCTATAAGACACTACAATTTTATTCAAAAGGCAAAAGGTGATATTTTATGACGATGCAAAATAAAGTCCAGCTTATTACCTATCCCGACAGTCTGGGCCATAATCTGCCGGAACTGCATTATGTTTTACGAAAATATCTTAAAGAAGCGATCGGTGGTGTTCATGTTCTTCCGTTTTATCCTTCTTCGGCGGATCGAGGATTTACCCCTTTGACCTATGACAAAGTAGATCCTAATTTTGGTACATGGGAGGACATGGAAAAAATAGGTAATGATTTTGATTTGATTATAGATTTTATTGTAAATCACATTTCCAAACAGTCGGTTTTTTTTCAAGACTATATTGAAAACGGCGATTATTCCGAATACGCTGACATGTTTATAAGTCTTAAAAAGCTAAGTCCTGATGGAGAAATAAGCAAAGAAGATCTTGCCAGGGTTTACACCCGTAAGCCCAGGAATCCTTTCACAGTAATCGAACGCGCAGACGGATCAAGAGAAAAAATATGGTGTACATTTGATTATCAGCAGATCGATCTGAATTGGCTGTCTCCCAAAACCCGGGAAATTTTTCGGAAATTTTTGCTCAGACTTTCGCGAACCAATGCCAAACTTATCCGGATGGATGCATTTGCATACACAACCACTAAAATTGGAACGAACTGTTTTTTTGTGGAACCGGATGTCTGGGAACTCCTTGAATGGCTGAACGGGTTCACTACAGCTTTTGACACTGAAATACTGCCTGAAGTACACGAGCATTATTCTTACCAGTTAAAAGTAGCTGAAAAAGGGTACTGGACATACGATTTTGCTCTGCCTTTGCTGGTGCTGCATACCCTTTATCACCATACCAACAAAAGACTGATTCACTGGCTTAATATCTGTCCCGGGAAACAGGTTACAACTCTCGATACCCATGATGGTATCGGTGTTGTCGATGTGGCAGGTCTAATGAGCCAAGAAGAAATAGATCGAACAATTAATGGATTGTACGAAAAAGGTTCGAATGTAAAACGTATCTACTCCGGGCCTGAATATCAAAACATGGATGTTTTTCAGGTAAATTGCACCTATTTTTCCGCTCTGGAGTGTAATGAAAACTCTTATATAGCTGCTCGCGCAATTCAGTTTTTTGCACCAGGTATTCCTCAAGTATATTATGTTGGCCTGCTTGCCGGAGAAAACGACATAGATCTTGTAGAACAGACCCGCCTGGGACGAAATATTAATCGCCACAATTACGATTTGGATGAAATCGATACGGAAATCCAAAAACCTGTGGTGCAAAGACTGTTAAAACTTATGAAATTCCGGAATACATATCCGGCCTTTAACGGCAGATTTAAAATTGAGGATTCCCCGGAAAACAGGCTTATACTCACATGGACGGACAATCGATTCATAGCAAAAGCATTTGTCAATCTTGACGACTACAATACGAAAATAAGTTATTATGATCCCGAAAAGGATTCAGATACAGAATTTATTGTCTGATCCCAACAACTTTTAGGCTCTATCCTGACTTGTATTTTAAAACTGCGAAGCAAGCAAACTCTTGACTTAATATCACATTTATTTTCAGTTTATTGGGGCAGAGAATAAAAAATCTTAAGCGCAGTGGAATATCCGACATTGAAAAAAATATCTTCAGCTTAAAAAGATGTTCAAGCTTAATGATCAAGAGATTGATCTGTGCACTTTCTTGTTTATCATTTCGATCTATGATGCCCCTTTAACGTTTTTTGATTCGCATCTTAGCTGCACCAGTTTTTCCGGCAGAAAGTATTTGGCTAATATTCTCGGGTTAAGTCATAGTAAAATTAATGAGGTCTCCAGTGGTACGCTTGAAAGATTCAATCTGCTTGAGATCGACAAATACAATATCGAGCTCAGCGACGAGTTTATATGCATGTTTCAGAAGCCTTCTGATCGGATCTTTTCAAAAAACTTTTATTCTCGAATTTCGCGCAATACTATTCCACTGGAGCATCATTTTGCAGATCAAAAACAGATACAGCATATTCTTAACCTATTGAAAGAAAAACCGAAAACATCAACGCATATTTTACTTTACGGACCACAAGGTACGGGAAAAACCAGTTTTGCCGGGGGTTTGTCGAAAAAACTGGGAGTTTTTACTTATGAAATAGTACGAAGTGCAGCTAATACAAGTGTAAACAGAAGGATTGCCATTTTAGCCTGTTTAAATATGACCACCACGGAAGATGGGTCTATAATTATTGTTGATGAGGCAGATAATATTCTTAACACTCAATTTTCATGGTTTATGCGCGGGGAAACCCAGGATAAAGGATGGCTGAATCAACTGCTGGAAGAACCCGGCGCAAGAGTGATCTGGATTACAAACCGTATAGATAATATAGAAGAATCTGTTCTGCGCCGTTTTGCCTACAGTCTGTATTTTAAACCATTCAACCGTCGCCAGCGAAATCAGCTCTGGAATAACATTCTGCAAAAAAACAGAGTAAAACGATTTTTTAAAAAATCAGACATAGAAAGTTTTGCTAAAAAATACAACGTCAGCGCGGGTGTTATTGATCTTGCAATAAAAAAAACAATTGAAACAAAACCATGTTCCAGACAGAATTTTCAACAGGCTGTGGAACTTGCACTGGAAGCGCATATTACTCTTGCTAATTCAGGGGAAAAACCAGTTGAAAAAAATCAAATAGAGCAGAATTATTCTCTTGATGGCTTGAACATTAAAGGTGATCTGAAGGTAATGATCAATCAATTGAAGAAATTTGATCGGTTCTTAAAAAAATCAGACCATAATAAAATAATAAATATGAACCTTCTGTTTTATGGCCCTCCCGGCACTGGCAAGAGTGAACTTGCCGGTTATATTGCCGAACAATTGGACCGGGAAATAATTTTCAAACGATTCAGTGACCTGCAGAGCAAGTGGGTTGGAGAAGGAGAAAAGAATATTAAAAAAGCGTTTGAAGAAGCCGAATCAGAAGAGGCGGTATTGATAATTGATGAGGCTGATTCCCTCCTGTTCAGTCGTAACAGGGCAGAACATTCATGGGAAATTAGTTTCACAAATGAATTCCTGACCCAGATGGAAAGGTTCAGGGGTATCTTAATCTGTACAACAAACCGGTTAAAAGACCTCGACGATGCTTCAATACGCAGGTTCAACCATAAGATAGGCTTTAATTATCTTAAGCTCGAAGGAAATGTCATATTTTATCAGAAATTATTAGAGCCTTTACTATCAACACCAATGGATAAGTTATTTCAAGAAGAATTAAAAAAGATTAACAATCTTGCGCCGGGCGATTTCAAGATAGTCATGGATAGATATT
>CAYYMU010000122.1:0-6671 GCA_964472445.1 uncultured Desulfobacteraceae bacterium | reverse complement strand
AAATTGGACAATGAACCCATAATTATACGTAATCGTATTTAAGAATACGTGTGCTAAGTAAAAAGTCATTTGCAAGCGACATTGAGCAGTTTTGAAATCCCAAAAATGCTCACAGAGCGAACAAATCTCGCTTTTTATGACGCCATCAACTTTGCAGCCTCTTTATTTAAGGCCTCAAGATATTCTTCTGAACTATCAAGATAAAAGGCAAGAGCCTTTGAAAAATTTTTGCCCACAATCCCATCGATAAAGAGTTGACTGATTTCTCGCTGTTGCAAAAGAATACTTTGCGACCGCACAAAGGTCTTTCTTTCCTCTCTGGACATCGAGCGCATTATGTGTTTAAGCATGATTCTGGCACGGGGCTGGTACATCCAGAAATACAGAAAATCCAGGGCATGAATGAACAGGGGTTTTACTATTTCCTCATTTTGAGTTGAAAGCAGAACCATAAATTCTTTTGGAGATTCAAGAACCTTGATAAGATCAACCTCGGGGCAAAGAAGATCAAGTTTGGAAAAAGTCTCAAATAACTGCTTAATCTTATGAGTATAGTCCATAAAACGCATTCGCATATTATTGCCCCGATCTGCCAACCCTTCTATAAGACCGGCCACACAGTCAGAAGCGGCCTTTGAAATAACAGCGGCCCATTTCTGGAGGATGACGTTGACAGCTTCTGCTCCGCAGACGAGCAATAGTCCACCTATTGCATAATTAAAACCAATAGCAATTGGTATGGAAATTATGGTCCGAAAAAAATTTCCCAATGCTGCGCTTTTTGGTAATCCACGAAAAATATTGTGACTTGTTATATAGATTCCATTGACTAGGGCGATAATAGTGTAAAGCATGATCGGGCTCGTTGTTGTATTAATATTCAATAGCCGGTCAAGAAAAAGAGATTTGACCAGATAATCGAGCAGAGGAACAGATAACCCTGTAAAAAAAAGAGAATCGGAAATTCTTTCCCAACTCAAATAACTGTTCCAGTGCAACCGGGGCGATCTGCGAAATCCTCCGCCCCCAAGAACAGATTGTAATATATTACGTAAACCCGTAATACCAAACCATATGAATGCGCCACAGTAGGCCAGAAGCCACCAGTCCTTTGTCAACGCAAAGGTCAAAAATGCAGGAATAAATCCTAATAAAATCTTAAGCGCATTTTTAAAATGACTGTTAAGATACTTGAGGTGAAGGGTATGCCCGTTTTTTTCAGCCGGTGTTTCAAGCATAAGCCCATTGTCGCATTCTTCCTGAATACCGCCCAGAGTTGCAATGTTTCCCGGGCGTCCCATATGAAGTGAATAGTCTTTCAGTACCCAGTCGCTGATTTTAGTTGATCCGAAAAAAGATCCTCCCGGGAAATGACGCAGAATTTTGTAATAAAAATTTCCAGCAGAACTGAAGCTGGTTCGAGGTATAAATGTAATGCGTTTATAGCTTGTCGCGGTAACAGGGATACTCTCGCGAGACAGCATTTTTGTATCAAACTCTTTCCGGGCGTTTACAGGTAGTGTGTCTTTAATTATCAGACCCATTCCATGAAGATGCCTGGAACGACCTGTCGAATCGCTGCCAATTCGAGACTTAAGAGCATGATTTTTATAAATAGAGTGGAGTCTTTCAATATCAAAAAGAATCTCAGCAAGCTTGGTTCTTCTTGTTACATTTTGTTTGCCGGGCTTTCCTGAAACGCTGTCTTCGAACTGCTCGATAATATTGTACACGATCCGTTTAAGTTTAATGATATTCCCATGGTTAAGGGCAATTTGTAGTTCATTTATAGCAGAAAGATCTGGAGAGAGATTTCCCTCAGAGTAGTCCTTGAGATTAAAAATTTCCAGATTGGTAATCATGCCATTGCAATCATAGAGAAGCTCCAGCACATCTTCTGTAGAAAGATTGGTCAGACTCAATGTTGCCGAGTAGGCTGAACAAAAATTACTGAGCATGCTCAGTAACTCCTTTGCAGAAAGTTTGAGCAGAGATGGAATATCCGGGCTGTCACATGGAATCCATGGATTATGAATTCCGGCATTTTTGTCCGGAGCGAGCCAGTTTGTGATAATACTTTCGGAATCAATGCAGTTCATTTCCTTTACAAGAAGGGAAATATTTCTTTTTTCGTCTTCATTGGCGGCTTCATACTGAGGTTTTAAAGCTTTGACACGCTCACGCATGAGGTGCATCAGGGTATTATATATAAACTTCGCGAGATGAAATATTGAAATTTGCCCAATGCCGACAAAATCAAGAAAAGCGTCCTTGTCAAGTTTAAGCATGGAGATGCCGTAATGCTGATTTATATGGAGCCTGTAAACCTTGTTGAATTCATCCAGAACGTCTAATACATATTTTTGCTGATACGCAGATACACATTCTCCTTTTTTCATAAATTCAAGAACAGGTGCATTTGAGAAAAAACTGATAAAATCTTGGTTGTCTGCAAAATCCCTGGGCAGCCATACGATCTTTATGTATTTATCTTGAAAAAGAGCATAAAATTCAATGCCGATCTGGACTTCCATGTTCATAATTGATGCAGCTTCAACAAGTTCTGTTATAGCTTCAGTACGGACGTAATTATAGTGAACCACTGTAATTTTTCGAATACCCTTTATCCAGGCATCCATAATTAAATGTGTGGCGGATTTTCTTCCCTTGGTATTTACATCATGGACATGATGGTCAAATGCGACCTGATTCCATTCTTCCGGCATCTCGACAAGATGATATTTGCGCAGTTCGTTTTTAATGACTTTGGGTTTGCCCAATGCCGCGGTCCTGAAATCTCTGGCCAGCTTTAGCATGCGGATCTCATCGCCTTCAGAACGAAGGAGTTCCTTCATGATCTGCAAAAGAACCCTGGCAGTATTCTTGCGCAAGGTGCTGTGAGTCTTGCTTAATGCCTCGTCACGAAGGGATTGTAATGCCTCCAGTCGTTCCTGCGCCTTGCCTGTACGCAAAGAACCAAGCAAATGAATGGCTGCGTATGCCATTCTCAGGCCGCTCGTTGCAGCCATTTCCTTGATGCCCTGGGAATGGAAATGAGGAGTGAGAAGTTTTCTAAGATGTCGCAACGACTTGTCACGGTTTAGTACGTCGTTGACAATATCCAGTAAAGCGTGGTCTTTCTCATCAAAAAACATTATAGGAGTTTTTTTTGTCATCGCCTTTTCTTTTTTAAGACTATGATGTTATTTTCTGTAATTTACTAAGAGAATCATTTGGTCCAAGTAATATCAGAATATCGCTGTCTTTTACAAGGAAATTACCTGTAGGGATCATATTTAATCGTTCAGGGATAATTTCTTTCACAGCGATCACCTGAACACCATATTGATTAATCAGGTCAAGATCTTCCAGCTTTTTTCCTGTGAAACTTTTTGGAGGTGCGAGTTCAACAATACTGTAACCTTCAATAAAAGGCAGATATTCCACTATATTGGGGCTTTGCAGCCGCTCTGCAAGTGAGGCCGCCTGATCTTTTTCCGGAAAAAAGACTTCTGTTGCTCCAACCTTATAAAGAAGACGTCTGTGTATTTCTGAAATAGCTTTGGCAAACACTGTTTCAACCCCTATATCCTTCAGGTTTAGTGTGGTTAGAACAGAAGCCTCCATAACCGAATCAAAACAGACAATAGCATTATCAACTTTTTTTAAGTTGAGTGATTCTAAAGCTTTTTTATCGGTTGAATCAGCCAGCACAGCACGGCTTACCGCATCTTTAATGCTTTGTACTTTTTCGGAATCATTATCAATGGCCAAAACTTCATGGCCCTTTTTATAAAGGTTTGTGGCCAGATAATAACCGAAAGTTCCAAGCCCTATGACAACGAATTGTTTCATCTTACACCTCATCCTATCATAACATCTTCTTCTGCATAAGAATAATATGATGTTACAGACTGGCTGACAGCCATTGCGATTAAAAGCGGGCCAAGGCGCCCGACAAACATGATGAAGGTTATAATTATTTTGCCGGGAACGGAAAGACTTCCTGTTATGCCGGTAGAAAGTCCGACTGTACCAAAGGCACTTATTACCTCAAAAAATAATTCCAGAAATTTTCCTCGAGCCTGGGGGTGTGGAATGCCCCCGAGTTCTGTCATTAAAAGCAGCATTAGTCCGATACACACAACTATAGCACTGATTAGCACTACACGGACTGTTTTCCCAATACTTTTTTCAGTTAGTAAACGCCCAAAAAGCTGCGGACGTTCATATCCTCGAAAACGTGATATGCCCAATACGGCTAATATCGCAAAAGTAGTAGTTTTAATGCCTCCTCCGCAGGAACCGGGTGAAGCTCCTATAAACATAAATAAGATCAGAACAAAGAGGGTTTCGTTAGCCATATTCCCAATCGGCAGCGTATTAAAGCCCGAAGTTCTGGCATTTACTGCCTGGAAAAAGGCGGATATTAAGCGGTTTAGGGGTTTGAGATGATTAAGGGTATTATTCCATTCCATGAATAAAATCATCATGGTGCTGACTAAAAGCAGCAAAGCAGTAGTTGACAGCACTAATTTGGAATGGAGGCTCAGGCGTGCCCAGATACGGCGTTTACGTGAAAACCGGTATTTAAGTTCAGAAAGAACCGGAAAACCAATTCCACCTGCTATAACCAGGAAACAAATTATCAGGTTTAACTTCCAGTTGGTTTGATAGCCGGCAAAGCTGTCTGAAAAAAGACAAAAGCCTGAATTGCAAAAAGCGCTGATTGAGTGGAAAACCGAAAGGTATAAGGCCTTTTGTGTCTCATGGTCGGGAAGGAAGCATAAAAATATCAGCACAGCCCCCAGGCTTTCAAACACAAGGGTAAATAAAGCCACACTTTTTATAATTGATGAAATACTTCTATTACTTGTGTGGGTAAATGTATCCTCTATTGCATTACAATTAGTAAAGCTAAGCCTTTTGCCCGCGATCAATATAAACAAAGTTGCTATTGTCATTATGCCAAGGCCTCCGGTTTGGATCAAAACCAGAAGAACGGTTTGTCCAAAAGCAGTAAAGGCGCTTCCGGTATCTACAACCGTAAGCCCTGTAACACAGACAGCAGATGTTGAAGTAAATAAAGAGTCTGTAAACCCGAGGGAGACATTGACTGAGGCCTGGGGCAGCATCAGCAGCAAGGTTCCTGATAAAATTACAAGCACAAATCCAATGATTGTGATACGGGCTGGAGATCGTAATAATATCTGTGAAATTTGCATAATTATAATAGTGCGTTACTTCCGGCAGCAACTTAAAATATGATTTTCAAAATTTGGGATCTACCCACAAATGAATTTAATTTTCAAGATTTGATAACGTCGTAAAAAGTTGCATTATGCCGCTCTACAGCACTGTAAACGAAAATAACTTGTCAGTCATATTTAAAAGTTATGATTTAATTATTTGAAAGATATTGCAAATTCGAGATATAATTATTTGAATATCGAACATCGAACAAGAAATTTCGAATGATGAAGTGTGGAATCGCTATGCCCTACCTTTTTACATATTAAAAATGATAAAATACCTTACTTCGACATTCATAATTCCTTGTTCGATATTCTGCGGTTGAAAACAGACTCGTAAGTTTGATTTTTATCAAAAAGTAAAATATATAAAACAATCAAAAACTTATGTCAAATTAGTGCGAACGAGTTATTTGAAAGTCACGAATTTAGACTCCTTTAAATGAACGGCCATTATGATAATTCTCTAATGATTTTATCATAAAATATTATCAATAATATAATGATATATCAAGTTATTTACTTGTTTACGGGTGCCCCAACCGAACTTTAATTAATATCTCCGGTGTGAATTATGATTTCTTTTTGTGATTTTGAAAGTTTTTTTATTTTTTGTTCCAGCTTTAATGCCGATGATTTGCTCCCTATCTTTTTTTGAAACACCAGCTTTAGAGGGCCTCTGCCACGAAGATATTTTGCTCCCTGTTTTCCCATTTCCTGATGTTGTTCAAAACGCCTGATAACATCATTTGATATGCCTGTATACAGTGTGCCATCACGGCATCTGATCATGTATAGATACCACTCTGCTTTTTCAGCTTCCAATTGGGCCATCCATATTTTTAAAGTTTTTCTGACTTTTTGATCTACAAAGGAAAAAATATGTTGAACAGTATTGCGGGAATGGGAACGTGTGTGGCCTGCCACCTTTGTAACCTCGAATTTTAACCTGTCATAAAATTCGTAATATTTGCCGTATAAAGATGCGTTTTTTAACAGACGATTACCTCCTCTGGAATGGAAACCGTTGTTTTCCAGCCCGGCCCTTCTTGACAAAAGCCCTTCAACACACTGGGAATCGGAATAGATACGGAGTTTCCCTGGCCCGAAAATGGTTGATCCAGCACAACATTCTTCCAAAGCCCACAAAACTGTTTGGACCTCAAGTTTTGTAGAAGAAGTGTCTTCAAATTTTTTCAACACTATAATTTTGTTCAGTTCCGTTGTTTTGATCAGGTTTGGCGGGGTTTCAATAAAGGATTCAGGAACGAGAAGATAACCGCCCACGCCAACTTTGAGCTTGGGGTTCAGACTTGCATCGGTAAAGAGAGAATAATTGTTCATTAATTTAACTGCAGATGGCCAAGTACACGTATTCTTAAATACGATTACGTATAATTATGGGTTCATTGTCCAATT
>CAYYMU010000121.1:0-6692 GCA_964472445.1 uncultured Desulfobacteraceae bacterium | reverse complement strand
TCTTGATTTTTATATAATATATGATTATTGTGATTGATTATGAAAGAACATAACGAAAAAATACCTGATCCCAAAGAGCTTGAAAGAGAATTAACTGAATTTCTGACTAAAAAATTTGGAAATAACGTTAAGATTTTATCTCCAATGGTTATCCCGCAAAAAGACGATCTGGAAAAAGAAAAAAAGAGTCCGGGAAAAAAGAAAAAACTTAATTTTGATTTAAAACCTGAAGAACTTATTTCCTACCTTGATCAATATATTATTAAGCAGGACAAAGCGAAGGCTGTTCTGTCTACAAAAATCTGCACACACTTTAATCGCATCAAATATTCAGAAAATGCTCTGGAAAATGTCAATGAAATAGTCGGCAGCATCAAAAACAATGTTCTCATGATAGGACCAACCGGCGTCGGCAAGACATACATGATTAAACTTATCGCAAAAAAAATAGGGGTTCCTTTTGTCAAGGGAGATGCGACAAAATTCAGCGAAACAGGTTATGTTGGCGGAGACGTAGAAGATCTTGTAAGAGATCTGGTAAGAGAAAACAACGACGATATCGAGCTCGCCCAGTATGGCATCATATATATAGATGAATTAGACAAAATTGCGTCAAGCCAGAATTTAATAGGGGCGGATGTATCACGAACAGGTGTTCAGAGAGCACTGCTGAAACCCATGGAAGAAACAGCTGTTGATTTAAAGGTTCCGCATGATCCTATTTCAATGCTTCAGGAAATCGAAAGGTATCGCAAAACAGGAACACGCAAAAAACAAACAGTAAATACAAAAAACATACTTTTTATTATGAGCGGAGCCTTCAATGGCCTTTCTGACATAATCAAAAAACGTGTGTCAGAGCAGGGTATTGGCTTTGGCGCCAACATTAAAAGCTCTGAGGAAAAATCTAAAATTCTCCAGCAGGTCACTCCGGAAGATCTTATAAAATACGGTTTTGAATCCGAGTTTATTGGACGTTTGCCTGTAAAGGCTGTTTTTGAAAGATTAACAGAAGAAGACCTTTATGAAATTTTAAAAAATCCCAACAACCCTATAATTCTTGGCAAAAAACTCGATTTCGCAGCATATGATATTAAAGTTAAATTCGAAGATAAAGCTCTTGGTATCCTTGCGAAAAGGGCTTTTAACGAAAATACAGGCGCAAGAGGCCTTGTCAGTGTATTTGAAACAGCCCTGCTTTTGTTTGAAAGAAAACTGCCGTCAACCGATATTAAAAAGATCCCTGTAACTGCTTTTGTTGTTAAGGAGTCTGAAAAAAGTCTTGAAGCTCTCTTATCACCTTTAAATAAAGAAAAGTCAGCCGCAACTTTTAACAGCCTGGCAGCTGCGGAAAAAAAGTTTGTCAAGAAATACCTTGAGGGAAACAAACAAAAACTGAGTGAAAAATATAAACTGACAATGACGAAGTCGCGTATAGATATTACTGCTTCACTCTACTGTAAACAGATAATGGACATTGACAGCAGCGTTAAAATGATAAAAACTTTTTGCGACAAAATTAAAGAAATAGAACTATCTTTTTTCCAAAACAACGATATTAATATAATTATGGAAGAAGATGCTGTTGATTTTATCATTAAACAGTTTATTGATTCAGGCATTAAACTGGAAGAATTCCACAAGCAGCTTATAATCGATTTTGAACTCGGTCTTAAACTCATTAAAGAAAAAACCGGCAAAAACCGTTTTTTTATCACAAAAGAGGCCCTTTTAGGACCGGAGTCTTTTATAAGCAAGCTTACTAAAGATGAACTGAAAAATAACAAGTAATTTTTTATAACTGGAAATAGTCTGTTGCATAAGGACGAACTATTATGTATGTATTTTTTTTGCTTTAACTTAACAGGAAAGGTGCGGGACAATTAATGATTGGAATATCAAAACTTTATTGCGGAACAGTCGAACCTTCAGATGCTCTTCGTTATGAACGTAAATCATCGCAGTTACCTTCCCATCTTCTACAATTTTCCAAAGATAAAAAACCAGTAGTTGTATGGAACATTACAAGGCGGTGTAATTTAAAGTGCATTCACTGTTATGCACATGCAAAGGATCAAACCTTTAAAAATGAGCTCTCCACCGAGCAGGGGAAAATGCTGCTTGATGATCTCGCTCAATTCGGTTCGCCTGTAATATTATTTTCAGGCGGAGAACCAACTATAAGAAAAGATCTGCCCGAGCTTGCAGAATATGCTGTCAGCAAGGGGATGCGTGCTGTTATTTCCACAAACGGCACTCTAATATCCAAAGAAATGGCGCACATATTAAAAGAGATCGGGCTCTCATATGTAGGCATCAGCATAGACGGAGTGGAAGAAACCAATGACCGTTTCAGAGGTGTTAAGGGAGCCTTTAAGGCTGCATTAAAAGGAATTGAAAACTGTAGAGATGCCGGAATTAAAGTAGGACTCCGTTTTACAATCAACAAATTCAATGTAAAAGACATTTCAAATATATTCAAGCTGCTTGAAGACATGGAAATCCCAAGAGCATGTTTCTATCATCTTGTTTATGCAGGACGAGGAACAGAGATTATTAAAGAGGATTTATCCCTGGATGAAACAAGGTCTGCCGTTGATTTAATAATGGATCACACAAAAGATCTTCATGACAGGGGCAAGCCAAAAGAAATATTAACTGTTGATAATCATGCAGACGGCCCCTACCTGTACTTAAGGCTTCTTAAAGAAAACCCTGAACAGGCAAAAAAGGTGCTTGAGCTTCTAAAGATGAATGAAGGAAACAGTTCAGGCATAGGTATAGGCTGTGTAAGCTGGGACGGTGAAGTACATGCCGATCAATTCTGGCGTCATCACAGTTTTGGGAATATCAAGGATCGTCCTTTTTCTGAAATCTGGACCGATACCTCGGAGCCACTTATGAAAAAACTTAAGGAAAAGAAAAAACATGTAATGGGCAGATGCTCCACCTGCCGCTGGCTTGATATATGCGCCGGAAATTTCAGAGTTCGAGCCGAAGCAACAGGCGATCTGTGGATGCCTGACCCGGCCTGCTATCTTACTGATGAAGAAATTTCGTTATAATCTTAATTGTTTTAGACAGGATTAACAGGATATACTGGATAAAGAAAAAATATTCGTTTTCCTGTTGATCAAAAAAATCAAAATCCTGTGCTTTTGTTATAAAAATGTAGGTTACGGGGTAAACTGCTTGAGCCTATTAATACAAAATGCTGATGTTTTTTGTTGTGTTGCTGAAAATTGATATCATCAATTTATTTTTAGTTTATTAGCATATGGCTAATATTAATTAATTTTGCTCTATTTGGGATTATGATTTTATGATTAACAAGATATTATTATCCTGAGTATCCTGTTATCCTGTCAAATGTCCGCCCGAAAGGCGCTAAGTTCAAAGGAATGAATGAATGCTATTTCCAGATTACAGACCAAGACGTTTGCGTCAAAATGAAACATTTCGTAGAATGATACGGGAAACAAGTCTTTCAGTAAATGATCTTATTCTCCCGCTCTTTGTGATTGACGGCTCAGGTGTTAAAAATCCAATACCATCAATGCCCGGCCAGTATCAGTTATCAATAGACAATCTTGTTAAAACAGCAAAACAAGCCTGCGAACTCGGCATACCTGCTATTATGCTCTTTGGAATACCAAAGAGCAAAGACGCTCTTGGGACAAGCGCTTATGCAAAAAACGGTATTGTTCAAAGAGCAGTCAGTGCTCTGAAAAACAAAATACCGGAACTTGTTGTAATAACAGATGTTTGCTTATGCCAATATACAGATCACGGCCATTGCGGCATCTTAGACGGCAATATTATAGATAACGATTCAACACTGGATCTCCTTGCCAGAACCGCTTTATCCCATGCAAAGGCCGGCGCAGATATGGTCGCCCCTTCAGACATGATGGATGGCCGTGTTGCTGAAATTCGCGGCATCCTGGATGAAAACAGTTTCAGCAACATACCAATAATGTCTTACTCTGCAAAGTATTGTTCTGCCTATTACGGACCCTTTCGCGAGGCAGCAGATTCAGCCCCAAAGTTCGGCGACCGCAAAACCTACCAGATGGACCCTGCAAATGCATTAGAGGCAATCAGGGAGGTGACCATGGATATAGAAGAAGGCGCTGATATAATAATGATAAAGCCCGCCCTTCCCTATCTCGATATTATATGCAGAATCCGTGATGAAATTGATCTGCCTCTTGCAGCATATAATGTCAGCGGTGAATATGCAATGATCAAGGCTGCTGATAAAATGGGATGGATAGACGGTAAAAAAGTTATGATGGAAACACTCACATCAATCAAGCGGGCAGGAGCTGAAATGATATTGACATATTTTGCTATCGAAGCTGCAAAAGAGCTGAATGGACATTAAAGGATTAACATCGAAGTCGAATAGGAAAACGATAAAGAAACAGACGAACATCGAACCCTGGTCGCCTCTGGCGCCGCCGAAGGCGGGTAAACATCGAACGTCCAACACCCGCCCGCCTCGCCTGAACGAGACAACAAAAGGGCGAAGAGCATTGAGTATGGCTCGCGATGGCGGGCAGGAGCGACATCATTATTCGACATTCGATGTTCTAATGTTCGATGTTGGACGTTCATCTTTTAAAACAATTTCGTATGGCATAAATACAACCTTTGAAAGGTTACAAAATAACTTATCATGATAGAAAAATTAAATCATACATCGACTCCAAAGCCCCATCAACATGCTGAAAATACAGAAGCTGCCCTGCGCCTTGTCGCATGGGAAACCACACGTAACTGCAATCTTTCCTGCAAGCACTGCCGGGCATCTGCAACAAAAGGACCTTATTCCGGAGAACTTGACACTCAGGCTTCTTTCCGCCTTATGGACCAGATAGCAGAGATTGGAAAACCCATAATTATTCTTACAGGCGGAGAACCCCTTTTGCGCCCTGATATATTCGAACTAGCAAGTTACGGCACAAGCAAAGGGCTTAGAATGGTTATGGCTCCCAATGGAACCCTGATAACAAAATCCAATGCAAAAAAAATGGTTGAATCAGGGATTAAGCGGATAAGTATCAGCATAGACGGCTCTACAAAAGAAAGCCATGATGAATTCAGAGGAGCAAACGGGGCTTTTGAAGGTTCTCTTAACGGTATAAGAATGGCAAAAGAGGCTGGAATAGAATTTCAAATAAACACCACTATTACAAAGACAAACCTTGATCAAATACCTGCAATTCAAGAGCTTGCGATAAAACTCGGTGCTGTGGCCCATCATATTTTCCTGCTTGTCCCGACAGGTCGTGGCAAATATATTGTCGACCAGGCAATAAACGCTGATGAATACGAAAAAACCCTGAACTGGTTTTATGATCAAAGAGAAAAAACCTCTTTACAGTTAAAGGCAACCTGCGCTCCTCATTACTACCGCATACTGAGACAAAGGGCAAAAAAGGAAGGGAAAACCGTTACATTTAAAACTCATGGGCTCGACGCCGTCACCAGAGGATGCCTTGGAGGTACCGGCTTTTGTTTTATATCACATAAAGGCATTGTTCAGCCATGCGGTTTTCTACAGATTAATTGCGGCGACATTAAAGAAAAATCATTTGTGGATATATGGAAAAATTCAGAAACCTTTTTGTTGTTGCGCAATGCCAACAACTTGAAAGGCAAATGTGGAAAGTGTGAGTTCAAAAAAGTATGCGGAGGCTGCAGGGCAAGGGCTTATGAAGCAACCGGAGACTTTCTTGCTGAAGAACCGCTTTGCAATTATCAACCACCATCATGTAGTTGAGAAGGGGAATAAAGACAGCCGGTATATAATGATGGATTAACTATTCTGCTGGCTATCTCCTTAAAAGATGATTCTGCAAGGATTTTAAAAATGGAAATCTTCTTTTCAGGCGCATAAACAGTAGTGATCTTCCCCTTAATACCACCCATTTGACCTGCCCATTCTATTGCATCTTCGAGATTTCCAAGACGGTCTATGAGCCCGAGTTTTTTTGCCTCTTCTCCGGTAAAAATACGTCCATCAGCAATTTTTTCAACTTCAGACAATTTCATGCCTCTTCCATCAGCAATATCTCTAATAAACTGCCTGTGAATCTGATTGGATAAATTCTGGAGGATATCTCTTTCGTTTTTTGTCATCTCATGAACAGGAGAACCAATATCCTTGTACTGGCCGCTCTTGATGACAACAGGTACCATGCCTATTTTACGGAGAAGTTCCTGGAAGTTTGCAAAACCCATGATAACCCCGATACTGCCTGTTATTGTACCAGGATTTGCAATAATACCGTTAGTCCCAGCGGCAACATAATAACCTCCTGAAGCAGCGATGCTGCCCATGGAAGCTACAATTTTTTTTGTCTTGGCTGTTTTTCTGATTTCCCTGAAAATTTCCTGGGACGGCCCTACAGCGCCGCCTGGAGAATCGATCCGTATTACTATTGATTTAATTGAACTGGTTTCACGGAATCGCTTAAGATGATGTATGATATCCCTGGAAGATGCAATAGTGCCGGTCAACTCAAGTATTCCAACCTTTTCTTCTCCTGATTTTAAAATACTGTTAAAATCCCTGTTTTTTACAGCATGCATAAAAAACAGGGATGTGCTGATAAAAAACACAACAGCTATTGACGAAAACACCAGAATAAAAAAAAGAAATGGATGACGTCTGGAAAACATTA
>CAYYMU010000120.1:0-6696 GCA_964472445.1 uncultured Desulfobacteraceae bacterium | reverse complement strand
GGCGGTGGTACGGGCGGCGGCGGTGGTATGGGCGGCGGCGGCATGGGCGGCGGCAGGGGTATGGCAGGCGGCGGCAGGGGTATGGGCGGCGGCGGTGGCAGAGGTATGGGCGGCGGCAGCGGTACGGGCCGGGGAATGGGTATGAGCGGAGGTGTTGGTGGCGCAGTACAGCAAGGTCCCGGTCAGTCTGATTCAGCTTCTTTATCAGAAGTAAAAAATCTTAAAAATCAATTAGAGGAAATGCGTAAGCAGATGGAAACCCTTCAGTCAAGCATCAATAATTTAAAAAAATAATTGTTTAAGGATTTTTTACAAAGCATTCCCTTTTGCTTAATTTAATTGTCAGGTTTAAATATTATGAAATCGTAAAAAGTCAAAAAATACCATTTTCCGTCATTCCTGCGAAAGCCGGGCATGTAGTGAAGTTTTAGTGCTATCCAGTATTTTCAAACAGTTACTGGCAATCTTGACACCGGTTTCCACCGGAATGACGACTTTTTACGATACCATCAAAATTAAATATTGTTCAACAGTCTCGTAGAGTCTCGAGGAGGAAATAATGATTATTAGTGTTGCAAGCGGAAAAGGAGGTACAGGAAAAACAACTGTATCCACTAACCTGGCAGTTTCTCTTAAATCAGATGTCCAGCTTTTGGACTGTGATGTGGAAGAACCCAACGCCCACCTTTTTATTCAGCCTGTTATTGAAAAAGTTGAGAAAATCACTACACCTGTTCCCGAGGTTGACATGAAGAAGTGCAGCCTGTGCGGAAAATGCGAAGAAATATGTCAGTTCAAGGCTATTGTAGTTATAGGTGACACTATATTGCCGTTTCATGAACTGTGTCACAGTTGCGGCGGCTGTTTTGAGGTATGTCCTGAAAAAGCTATTTTTGAAATAGGGCGTGAGCTGGGTGTAATTGAACAGGGGCACAGAAATGGTCTGGAATTCGTGTATGGTCGTTTAAGGGTCGGAGAGGCAATGTCTCCTCCTTTAATCTCGAAAGTACGCGAATACACACGGCCGGATGTTTTAACTATCATTGATGCTCCTCCAGGAACATCATGCCCTGTTATTGCTTCTATGACAGGCGCGGATTTTGTGCTGTTAGTCACTGAGCCCACTCCTTTTGGCCTGCATGATCTTAAGCTGGCTGTAGGGGCTGTAAATATTTTAGGGATTCCATGCGGACTGGTTATAAACCGTTCAGACATTGGAAACGATGAAGTAAAAAAATATGCCAGACAGAATAATATCCCTGTTTTAATGGAAATTCCTTTTGACCGGCGTATTGCAGAGGCATATTCAAAAGGCAAGATGATTGTCGAGGTGCTTCCGGAGTGGGAAGAAAAATTTCAAGAATTATATAATCAAATAAAGAAATTTGTGTAATATTTTATACAATTTTTTATTTTTGAATACCAGAGGAAGGATATTAAAATGCCGATTTATGAATTTAAGTGTAAAAAATGCGGCAATATTTTTGAATATTTATGTTTTAAGACCAGTGATAAGGATGAGGTTTCCTGTCCCAGGTGTGGTAACAAAAAAACCGACATACTGATGTCTGCATTTTCTTCCACAAATTCCAACAATACCAGTCATGGACTAAGCGGATCATCATGTTCTCCTTCAGGCGGTTTTTCATGAGGCTCATAATAGCGGCCGTGTGCTGCATTAATAAAAAGTTTATATTTCATATAAGACAGTTCTAAAAATTAAAATAATATTATAAGGATACTTTCCATGAAAGAAATAGTTATTATAAGTGGCAAGGGAGGAACAGGTAAGACCAGTATTATTGCAACATTTGCCTCACTGGTTAAAAGCAAAGTGCTTTGTGATGCAGATGTGGACGCGGCTGACCTGCATTTAATCACCAAGCCTGAAATTAAAGAAGAGCATGATTTTGCATCCGGGCACACAGCAGTTATTAATCAGGATAAATGCAGCGAATGTGGTCTGTGCAGAGAACTATGCAAATGGAACGCAATTAGTGAGGACTTTGTGGTCAATTCTATTCAATGTGAGGGTTGTGGTGTATGTTATTATTTTTGTCCTGAAAAGGCCATTGATTTTCCTTTGAATACATGTGGCCAGTGGTATATTTCTGATACACGTTTTGGGCCCATGGCTCATGCCAGTCTCGGTATTGCCGAAGAAAATTCCGGTAAATTAGTGGCCCTTATTAGAAATGAAGGCAAAAAACTTGCAGAAGAAAAAAATATAGATTTGCTTTTCACTGACGGCCCTCCAGGCATAGGTTGCCCGGTCATTGCTTCTCTTGGAGGAGCTACGGCGGTGCTTATTGTAGCAGAACCTACTGTTTCTGGAAAACACGATATGAAACGGGTCGTTGAACTGGCTGACTTTTTCAAAATTCCGGCTATGCTTTGCGTTAACAAATTTGATCTTAATCCTGATCAAACACAGTCTATTGAAACCTTTGCAAAAGAAAAAAACATAGCAGTAATGGGCCGGGTTCCTTTTGATCCTGCCTTCACCAGGGCAATGGTCGAGGGTAAAACTATCGTGGAATTTGACAGCCAGTCTAAGGGTTGTGAGGCGGTAAGGGAAATATGGGAAAATGTGAAACAGCATCTCGAAATTTGAAGTAAATGAGAGATGAACCCGTCAAACCCGGTTATAGCGAAGGCGCTTTTTGTGTTGCTATTCATTTCAGCCATCATTTTTGCGTGGACAAGTGATATGATTATCCCTGTTTTGGGAATTACCCCTTGCGAATCATGCGTTGATACCTGTTGTGAAGAATGCCTGTTTAGGACAAATAATCAGGAAAGCACCCGTGATATTTTTCGACCAGCGAATTTAGTTGAAATTTTTCAGTCTTTTTCCTTTGCCCGGTTCCTTATCTTTATTATTTTACTTTCTTTCCTGCTTTTAATAGCAACGGGCATCCTCGGCCCATCCACCTGGGACTGGATACGCATTACCTTTATATCTCTTTCCATGTGTATATTATGCATTATAAGAAAACACCTGCCGGGGCCCCGCCTCATACCTTTTTCCGTATTATTCACTACATCGTTTGTACAGGATGGTCACGGCATGTTGCCCCTGCTTTCATGCAGGCTTAAGGACTCTGTGCTGATTAAGGTGTTTAATCTTACTTTTGGATTAGTCGCCGGGAGTATTCTTTACGCCATGGGATATGAAAAAATATATGAAAAAATGAACGTATAACATCTAACGTCGAATAAGGATGCCCAAAATTCAAAGATCTTAAAAGGAGGCATATCATGGAAAGAATGTTCAAAAAATTTAGATTAGGCAATCTGGAGCTTGTAAACCGGTTTATCTTTCCCCCGATCAAGATAGGACGGGGCAAACCTGATGGCACTGTGACTGATCACCAGTTAACTTTCTACCAGCAGATTGCAAGGAACGGCCCGGGACTGGTTATTATTGAGCCTGTTTCGGTTACTGCTGATGGCAGGGAACACCCTAAACAACCCTGCATCCATCTCCCGGAAAGTGCAACTGAACTTAAGAAAATTGTCGATGTTGTACATGAGGAAGGTCGTCTCGTGTGCATTCACCTGAATCATGGCGGCGCTGCTGCCAATCCCAAGATAATTGGCGGCGAACCAAAGGCGCCGTCCGTTATGACATGCGTTGCCAGGGAGGGTAAGGTTTCAGAGGCCCTTACCGAAGAAGATATTAAGAGAATTATTGGCGGATACAATTCTGCTGCCGAAAAGGCACAGAAAGCAGGGTTTGACGTTATAGAGATCCAGGGAGGACACGGTTATCTTATCTCGCAATTTCTGAACAGTAAGCTGAACAAAAGAGAAGACCGCTATGGCCAGGACCGCCTGCTTTTTGCAAGGGAAGCCATTGCAGCAGTAAAACAGGGAGCCCCTGATATCCCATGTATTCTGCGGATCTCAGGTAACGAGATGTCTCCCGAGTTTGGCATCAGCCAGGAAGAGCTTCTACCTCTCCTGAAACTGGCGGAAGAAAGCGGAATTAAAGCGATACATGTGAGCATGGGGAGTGCCTGCTTTAGCCCTCCATGGTATTTTCACCATACAAGTCTTCCGGATAAACCCCAGCTGGATGCTTTGTCATGGGTACGTAAAAATACATCCATTCCTATAATTGTCGCCGGCAGGATGGGCAGGAAGGAAAAGATAATTAAAGTTATGGATGATGGACTGGCTGATCTTGTGGCCCTTGGAAGACCTCTTATTGCCGATTCCGATTTGATAGAGAAATGGCAAAGAGGGAAGGATAAAGATATCCTGTATTGCGGTTATTGCTTGCAGGGATGTCTCCATCGCATGAAAAGCGGCAAACCCCTGGGCTGCAATTTAAATCCGGAGATAGGCCTGCCTCCTTTGGACCAGACAGACATTCCCATGAAGGTTCTGATTGCAGGAGGAGGTCCTGCAGGGATGAGTACAGCTCTGTGCATGACCAAACGTGGTCACCATGTTACGCTGGCCGAGAAAACAGATCATCTGGGAGGACAGTTCGCCGTTGCATGGCAGGCGTCAAAAAAAGAAAGTATGAAAGCGGGGCTAGATAGCCTTAAATATTTGGTAAATACGAGTGGAGCATCTATCCTTATGAACAGGACCGTGGACGCGGTACTTGTAAGGGAGATTCAGCCGGATCTTTTAGTGTGGGCAACCGGAGCAGTACAAAACATCCCGCCGATTAAGGGCCTTGACAATCAGCACGTCATGACATCCATAGAGTATTTTCAGGGGGAAAAGGAGATTAAAGGGCCGAGGGTTCTGGTCGTCGGGGTTGGTCAGGCAGGGCTTGAGATTACTGAAAAGCTGGGTAACAAGGGTTATGATGTAGTCGCCATAGAGCTTACCGATCAAATAGGAAGCCTAATGGAAATGATTGCAAAGAAATTGACATTGATGAGAATTAAGCAGTTGGAAAAAGTGACTATAATGCCCAATACAAAGGTTAAGGAGTTCAAGGCTGACGGTCTTGAGGTGGAAAAGGACGGGGAAACATTGTCTTTGAAACCTTTCCAGAGCGTTATTATGGCGTCCGGTATGAGATCGGCTGCAGGGCCTGATGAAGAGATAGTAAAGGCAGTTGCCAGTATGGAAGTTATTGGAGATGCCAGAGATGTCCATGATATCTTCAGCGCTGTCCATGCAGGCTATGACCTTGCCATTAAATACTGAAGAAGGTTGCAAGTAGTGCCTGAACAAAAATGCCTCTTTTAAGAAATGCGAAAATATCAGGCAAAATCTTGAGAAGGGCTAATAGTTTTTGCATCCATTAGCAGGATATTCCAGGCCTCCGGTGAAAATGAATTTTGAAGCAAATCCGGAGGCTCTGGAACCCGTTATTACGGTTTAACAGATTTCGATTCCAGTGCTGATAAAAATCATTTCTAATTAGTGTTTGAACGAAAAGTATTTTTTTTAATACTGGCAATAGCTTCAGTTTATTTACCGATGTGAAGATTTGTGGAAAAGCTATTAGCCATTAGCTGTTAGCTCTTAGCTGAATGTGTTATCTATTTGATTTTTTAAGCTAAAGGCTAATTGCTAAAAGCTAACTGCTAAAAATCTTCGATTTGAGATTAGCATCCAACTATCTATAATTTCAGGTGTTTTGAGTTTTCGTTCAGGCACTAATTATGTCTACAACAGGGCTTTTTTTTTGATATGGCGAAATCCGACATTAATTTTTTCGATAGAACTTTAAATACAATTGCTTAGAGGATTGAAAATGAAAACCTATCTTGATTGTTTTCCCTGTTTTCTGGATCAGGCACTAAGGGCGGCAAGAATAGCCACAAGTGACGAAAAAAAAGTTAAGGAAGTATTAGACGAGGTAGGGATGATGCTGAAAGACATTCCTCTTGAAAGCAGCCCTCCGGAAAGCGGGAGACTTGTCTATCGTAAGGTAAGCGAGATTACCGGCAATAAGGATCCATACAAAGAGATAAAAAACCAAAGCACTGAAAAAACCCTGTCATTGTATCCTTTTTTAAAAGATCAGGTCCAAAAATCTCATGACCCTCTTATAACAGCAATTAGAGTTGCGATTGCCGGAAATGTAATAGATTTTGGGCCAGGCAGTTCTTTTGATATTGAAAAAGATACTGCCATAACACTTAAAAAAGATTTTGTTATATGTGATTATGATAAATTCAAAGACTGTCTGAATAAAACCGATGAAATTTTATATCTTGGAGATAATGCAGGGGAATGTGTTTTTGACAAAATTTTAATAGAGGTGATGAATAAGCCAACCTTATATGTGGTCAGAAATACACCTGTAATAAATGACGCTACACATGAGGACGCTGTAAATGCAGGCATTGACAAAGTAGCAAGAATATTTTCTTCCGGCACTGATGCTCCCGGCACCGTTCTTGAGACATGCAGCCCGGAATTTAAAGATATTTATAAAAATTCAAAATTTATAATAAGTAAGGGCCAGGGAAATTATGAGGCTCTTTCAGATGAGAAATGTCCAATATTTTTTCTTCTGAAAATAAAATGCCACGTGATTGCAAATGATATTGGCGTTGAAAAAGGTGATATTATATTAAAAGGAATAAATGTTTAATTCGTTTTGTTTTTATCGCTCTTTTTTTCTGTCAACTGACAGGCCTTGCGCATTCAGGTTGAGATGCCAAGTTTTGGCAGAATATAAAGCTGTGCTAAAAGATAGGCACCAAAACCTATAAG
>CAYYMU010000119.1:0-6725 GCA_964472445.1 uncultured Desulfobacteraceae bacterium | reverse complement strand
AGGCGAGCAAGAATTGACTACAACTAATCGGGAGATAATCCTAAAATATAAACAATACAACGTATTACTATTCACCTTTGTTTTATATTGAAATGTTAAATACGGCAAAAATACCGCGTATTTTTAATATGCGACTGTTTTGCCGTATATTACTTTTTTTGTAATTTATCTAACATTATGATATTACAATAAATACAATACGATCTCAAGCCTGCATAAGTAAAAAGCCCCATCCTTCATATTGCTGAAGAAATGGGGCTTTATTTTCTTATAATCCAATGACGGGTCAACTGATCCTCCTTTTTGAGGTTCAAAAACAGACCAAAAGTAATTTTAAATTTTATATATCAAAGGAAGATACAAGTCAATTTAGTTTCTTATCTTTTCGATGGGTTATCGCAAGCATTCTGTGTTCTCATATGCAAAAAGCTGTACCATAAAACAGCCATCCTGATTTGGCAGATTTATACGCCTCTGGAGGATTACACGGATTATTCTAATCACCTTGAATTGCAATGTGGAAAATGCAGGGTTTAATTATATTCTTTACGTTTTTTATGTTTTCTGCCATAGTCTTTTAATCACATATTTAAAGTTATTCTCGTCTACAGTGCCGCAAAGCGGTATGGTAGAGCTATTTAAGAACTCATAATATTAAGGAGGCAAAACATGTCAGGTCTAAATAAAGTAATGCTGATAGGCAGGCTGGGCAAAGATCCTGAAATTCGTTACACTCCAAACGGTCTTGCAATAGCCAATTTTAGCATAGCAACATCTGAAGAATGGTTTGACAAGACTGCAAATGAAAAAAAGGAACGCACAGAATGGCATAGAATTGTTGTATTTGGAAAGTTAGGTGAACTCTGCGGTGAATACCTTGCAAAGGGAAGACAGGTTTATGTAGAAGGCCGCCTGCAGACAAGGTCATGGGAAAAAGACGGTGTAACAAAATATACAACTGAAATCGTTGCAGCTAACATACAGTTTCTTGGTGGAAAAGATTCGGCTAATAATACTGGATCATACACAAACACGCCTAAAAAGTCAGACACAAACACGCCTGAAAAGTCAGATGCGCCCGGGCCACCGAACCCTGAAGCAGGTGATGATATTCCGTTTTAATTCGCAGATTAAACACAGGATTTTAATATGAAAGAAAAATTTGTAGCTACAATCAGAGCTGGTGACAGTGTAAATGATATTTTTATGCTGTCGGAAAAAATTATTTCTAAAAAACGTGATGGAAACAGTTTTTTAAATGTTACTGTTTCCGATAAAAGCGGAAGCGTAAAAGGAGTAGTCTGGGACAATGTCGATCAGATATCCTCTGATGTAACTGCAGGCGACTTTGTAAATCTTAAGGGAAATGTTTCAGAATATAAGGGGAAGCCGCAACTGATTGTAACAGCTATGACAAGTGTTTCGCCTGACTCGATAAACCCGTCGGACTTTATTCCTGCCACAAATCTTGATATTGATGACATGTTCATACGTTTGCTGAAAATAACAGCCTCTGTTGAACCTGACTATTTAAAGACTTTGCTTGAAGCCTTTTGGAATGATGAAGATTTTGTGCGCAAATTTAAAACAGCTCCTGCAGCAAAAAAAATGCACCATGCGTATATCGGGGGACTGCTTGAGCATACTCTTTCTGTAACAATTTTAACCGACAAAATCAGAAAGCATTACAGCGATTATTATAGAGGAATTGACAGGAATATTCTTATCGCAGGCGCGGTCCTTCACGATATCGGCAAAATATACGAATTTGATTATAAGTTCAGTATTGATTACTCGGTTGAAGGCAGGCTTCTTAATCATATTGCTATTGGTCTCAGGATGGTTGACGAGAAGCTGAGAAAGATTAAAACATTTCCAAAAGAACAGGCTCTCCTTCTGAAACACATGATTGCAAGCCATCATGGAACCAGAGAATTCGGGTCCCTGGAACCGCCTAAAACAATAGAAGCCGTGGTGCTGCACTATGCTGACGATTTAGATGCCAAGGTTAACTGCATCCGGGAATTCATAGCATCCGAAGACCCTGACAGCACATGGACATCATACCACAGATTATTAGAGCGCTATTTTTATATTGGGGGAAATAACTAACCGTTTACAGTTGCCGGTTAACAGTTAACGGTTAAAATGTTTCAATCGTTGAATGGTTCATTACAAAACTGCAAACTGCAAACCGTAAACAGTAAACCGTAAACTGCAAACCGTAACTAATTATGTTTATTACTCTTGAAGGAATAGAAGGTTCGGGAAAAACAACCCAGCTGAAAAACATAGTCGAATTCCTTGAAAAAAAAGGCTATGACTGTGTTGTTACAAGGGAACCCGGCGGCACTGAAATCGGAAAAAAAATTCGGTCAGTCCTGCTTGACCCTGAAAATAAAAACATGGATTCCGCATGTGAGCTTTTCCTGTATTTTGCAGACAGAATGCAGCATATAAAAGAACTGATAAAACCTTCTTTGTCTGAAGGTAAAACAGTAATATGTGACCGTTTTTTCGACGCCACGCTGGTTTATCAGGGCTATGCCCGGGGTCTTGACATAGATATGATAATTAAAATGCATGAAATGGCAGCTAATGGATTAAAACCTGATATTACTGTTTTATTCGATCTTTTGCCTGAAACAGGCCTTTTACGTGCATGGACACAGATTGATGACGGCTCAAGAAGCAGCGGAGAAACCAGATTTGAAGAGGAAAAACTTTCGTTTCACAAAAAAATAAGGGCCGGCTACCTGGAACTTGCTCGTATTGAGCCTGAACGGTTCTGCATAATAGACGCTTCAAAAGATAAAAATCAGGTCAAGCAACAGATAATTGATGTATTGACAACCAGACTTTCTTAATATTTGCGTTTTTTGCGGCTCTGCGGTGAAATATAATTTTTTTTGCCACAAAAAGTACAATATTTATTAACTCAAAAAAGACTATGAACAATTCAATATTAGACACCATAGGCAACACACCTCTTGTTGAAATAAAAAGGCTTAATCCAAACCCCAAAGTCAAAATCCTTGCAAAGCTTGAATATTTTAATCCAGGCGGTTCCATCAAGGACAGGACAGCCCTTTTCATGATTAAAGCCGGTGAAAAATCCGGCGAACTCACCCGGGATAAAACCGTCATAGAAGCAACCAGCGGCAATACGGGCATAGGACTTGCTCTTGTATGTTCTGTAAAAGGATATAAACTTCTACTGACCATGTCTGAATCAGCAAGTATTGAGCGGCAGAAAATTCTAAGGGCCAGAGGCGCAGAAATATCGCTTACTCCAAGCCGTTTTGGCACAGACGGCGCTATAGAAGAGTCATATCGCCTGGCCAGGGAAAACCCGGAAACATATTTTATGACAGACCAGTTTAATAGTGCCGCCAACTGGCAGGCTCATTACTATGGTACGGCAGAAGAAATATGGAAACAGACCGGAGGAAAGGTTGCAATGGTTGTTGCCACAATGGGTACAACCGGAACTGTTATGGGGATTTCAAAAAGGCTTAAAGAAAAGAATCCCGATATATGCATAGTTGGCGTTGAGCCTTATCTCAATCATAAAATTCAGGGGCTGAAAAATATGAAGGAGGCTTATCGCCCTGAAATATTTGATAAGAAACTACTTGATAAAAAAATAAATATCGAGGACGAAGAGGCCTTTGAGATGACAAGACGTCTTGCAAAAGAGGAAGGAATTTTTGCAGGAATGAGCAGTGGCGCGGCAATGGTTGTTGCGGCTAAGGAAGCCGTGAATATGACACAGGGCACTATTGTTGTAGTATTCCCTGATGGAGGGGAAAGATATCTGAGCACATCCCTTTTTGACACACAAAACAAAATTGGACTCAGGGTGTTCAACACCATGAGCAGGACAAAGGAATCTTTTGAACCAATTCATGCAGGAAAGGTTGGAATGTATTCCTGCGGTCCTACCGCGAACGCCAGAATGGGATTTGGTGAATGCAGGCGTGTTGTGTTTGCGGATCTTCTGGGCGGGTATCTTGAATATAGAGGCTATCTGGTAAATCATATCATGAATATTACAGACATGGATGATAAAACCATAAAGGGCTCTGAAAAATCAGGCCTCAGCCTTTCTGAATTTACCGGCAGGCATATAGAATCCTTTATGGAAGATTTAAAGACATTAAATATAAATTCTGCCAATAAATATCCAAGGGTAAGCGAACATCTCGAAGATATGTCTTCCTTAGCTAAAAAGCTTGTTGATAAAGGCTTTGCATATGAAAAACTCCGTTCAATATACTTTGATATTTCCAGGTATTCGGATTACGGCAGGCTGTCCGGCATAGATTTAGACAAAATAAGATTAGGGGCCACTGTAGATCTTGATGAATATGAAAAAGACAACCCCAGAGATTTTACGCTTCTTAAACGATCCAGGCTTTCAGAACTTAAAAGAGGAATTTATGTTAAAACAGAGTGGGGCAATGTCCGTCCCTCGTGGCATCTTCAATGTGCAGCCATATCCATGAAATACCTTGGAGAAAGTTTTGATATTCATACAAGCAGCAGAGAGCTTTTATTCCCTCATCATGAAAATGAGATGGCAATAGCATGGGCTGCAACAGGAAAGCCTCTGGCAAAATACTGGATGCATTGCGACAGGGTGATGGTTGACGGCAAAAAAATAGATGAAATCCGGGCACGCAAAACACTTTCAGATCTGAACGACATGGGCTATAGCGGAAGAGTCATAAGATACTGGCTGATTGCAAGCCATTACAGAAAACCCATAACTTTTTCCACGGACATGCTTGACAGCGCTGAAAATTCTCTGAAAAGACTTGATTCATGTATACATGATCTTTTAGGGATAAAAGATGGAGATCCGTATCCTGAGCTGGATCAGCTTCTATACGACATAAAGCATGGTTTTATAAGCGCCATGGATGATGACTTGAATATTTCAGTTGCAATGGCCTCTATTTTTAAAATTGTAAAACAGATTAACACCCTTGTTCTGAAAAAAATGATTGATCCGCCTGGAGTTTCAAAAATTATTGATGCTTTTAAAAATATAGATTCAGTGCTGAAAATATTAGATTTTAATTCCAGTTCTTATGATTCTGAAATTGAAAGTCTTATCAATCAAAGAAATCAGGCCAGGCTTGAAAAAAACTGGGATCTTGCCGACAAAATTCGTAATCAATTAGCAAAACGTGGCATTATAACAAAAGACAGGAGAGTTATTTAAGAAAAAATGAAACCAATATATTTTCCATTTACATGTATTTCTGATTTATCTGTACAGGTAATATCAGCAATTTTCGGACAAATTATTATATACCGGCCATCAAGCCAGGATCTTTCTGAATCAATGCAAAAAATGGCTCAAAAGGGAATTCTTGACATACAAATACCATTGAAAAATGATGAAAATAAATTCAATGCAATTTTAAAAGATTATAAATCATGGTTAAGTCTGCATATAGGCGATAAAAAGGGTATGATGTCTTTTTTCAAGACACAGGCAGGCAAAATACCGTTTTTTGACGATACTTTTACTGCACAAATCAAGACAGATATAAAAAAGAAAATACAGCAAAAACAGCCTGAAACAAAACCAGATCCTGTTTTAACTGCAAGAATATTTCTGCAAATCGCCCAGCAGTTTGATACTCACAATCTTGAAATAAATCAAAAACTTATAGCAGTTGATGAAATACAGCAAAACCTTATTGAAAATATTAAAGGGAATATTGATGATTTGGCTATCAAAAATGCCAAAAGAAATTTGTCTTTATTCCCTGATCCAGGCACCTATATGACAGCAAAAAGAATAAAAGCATGGTCTCTTCTAATGCAGCACGATAAGCATAATTCCGGGCTGTTTGTTACAGACAGCAGGTCGGCATTTGAGTATTTGATTGATAAAGCATCCATGTCGGAAATTATAGCTGATTTTGATTCAATCTGTTTGCCTGAAAACAATGCTGAAAATACTGACAAATGGCGTAACGACTTTATAGAGCAGCTTGAGACTGCAGCAAAAAATCCTTTTACATCATCAAAGCCGAACCTGGCTGATCCATGTTTTAAAGAAAACAGCAATACAAAGGCTGATGTAACTATTGCAATTGTTCCAGGGGAGACCCCGTATGAGTTTTTTGCCGGATGCTCTGAATATAACCACCTGGAAGTAAAAGCTAATTCTCAGTTTCAAAATACTCTGTTAGGACTTGTTGAAATAAGAAATTAAAAGCCGGGATTTTTTTAATTAAAAAACATCAGAATATCTTGACTCGTAATTTTAATTGATATATGAACTTTTTTTTAGAATTGGAAATAACTGGTAGTTTTACTGCCGTTGGTTTTAAAAAATAATTTTTTTAGAAAGGAGAGATGCAATATGCCTACCCCTGTTGTTGATCAGGACAAATGTGAAGGATGTGAAGAATGCGTAGATGTTTGTCCTATGGAAGTTTTTGAAATGAAAGACGGAAAATCATTTCCTGTGAATGCTGAAGATTGTGAAGGTTGTGAAAGTTGCGTTGAGGTCTGCGAAGCAGGCGCTATCACAGTTACACAATAATAAACAGTAATCATCTTGAATCTGTTTTAGATTCCTTGAGGCCTTTGAAAACAGCTGTTTTCAAAGGCCTCAAACTTTTTACGACCCCATCTATCGTTAAATTCGTGACTTTTTACGAGGGCATCATTTTTGCCAGACCTGCAAATCTCTATATGTT
>CAYYMU010000118.1:0-6783 GCA_964472445.1 uncultured Desulfobacteraceae bacterium | reverse complement strand
TTTTATCACGATTTTAAATCGTTGAGAGCACATTAAGCAAAAAGCCCCATCCTTCATATTGCTGAAGAAATGGGGCTTTATTTTTTTTGTAATTCTATGATTGGTCACCTGATCCTCCTGCTTGAGGTTCAAAGAACTGATTTAAATTAATCTAAATCAGTATATGTTAAGCAAACATACAAGTCAATTTGTTATCTTTTTTCCCATCTCAAGCCATATCATGGCTGCAAGTTTCGCATCGTCGAGCGCCCGGTGCATTTGCATGTGTTTGCATGATTTGCCAGGCAGATACGGCTTGCTATTTTTAGTTTGTGATTGGGAAGATGCGGGCGGTGCTCTTACCCTCTTTAATACCCTTTTTTAAGGGTATTACCCCTTTTTTGCCAGACAGCTCCGGGACCACGGCCCAGGCATTCTACAAAACCGGCCTTTTGTAAATTTCTCAGCACTTTTCGAACCATATCCCGGCTGACGCCCATGCACGCACGTTCAAGTTTATAAAGTGTGAATTTTCCGGAAAATGCCTCAACCGCTGCCTCGACCTGCTCTGTTTTGGCTCCGCGGGGGCTTTTCAGCAGATCGACTCGATTTTCAAATTCATGATAAGCATTTTTGAGAATAGAGAGAATATAATTGATATATGGCCACGGGTCATGCCTGCCTTTATGCCAGCCCTGCGAGCTTTGCTCAAGTGTTTCGTAATAACGTTCTTTGTTTTGTTCGATCAGCCGTTCCAGGCTGATATAGCGGCCGACTTCAAGTTCTGAGTGATAACAGGTCAGCAGCAAAAAAAGCCGGGAGACTCGGCCATTGCCATCGCGAAAGGGATGAATGCACAAGAAATCGAGATTTAAGGCAGCGAGGAGAACAAAAGGGTGAACCCATCGTTCTTGAAGCCCACGAGACCACAATTCAATCATTTCGCTCATAGCTTGAGGCGTTTGATCTGCAGGAACAGTTTTAAAGCGCACCCGCTGGCGACCATCAGGGTATTTCTGTATGATATCTATATTCTTTTCTTTATATTTGCCTGCATCCCATATCTGTCCGCGCGAGAGCTTATGAAATTTCAGAATATTTTTCTCTGAAACGGGAATTTTCCCGGCTTTTTCATGAATGAAGCGCAAAGCGTTACGGTAGCCACGAATCTCCTCTTCATTCCGATCTTTCAAAGGTGGGTTTCCAAGTATAATGGTATCAACCCTGGACTGGTCAATATTTATACCTTCAATGCGGTTCGAAGAAATAGCGCTTTCAATCAAGGCATGCTCACGAAGAATCTTGAGTTTCTGGGGCGATTGACGAGTGAATAATTCCTGCTTACCCTGTGCTTTACTCAAATCGGCCAGATACCAACTGGCAATGGTGGGAATTGTTGATGGCTCCGCAGAAAATTGTCGTAATGTCATCATAATGATTTCTTTCCTTATTTAATTATTTTCCAGATTATGTCTTTCCCATTTCAAGCCATATCATGGCTGCAATAGCCTGACGGGTGTTATCAATCTCCAGGCCGGACCTGGCAACGTGTTTTGTCTCCAGAGCCGGCAGATTGTTTTCGTCATATTGAAGAAGAAGCTGCCAGGTCCTTGCATAGCGGTTGACAACTTCCAGAATCTCCAGTCCTTCATCGCTGACAAGGTTATGACTTTCCAGAGTGCCTGCAAGCAGACTCAAAATCTGCCGCACATCTTCAAACCCCTTTCTCGGCCAGTCTGCGCTGATTGAGCGAATAACCACGCACGAGATGATCTTTTAGAACAGAGGTGGCCCAGACGCGGAATTGGGTACCACGTTTGGAATTCACCCGGTAGCCCACGGAAATAATGGCATCCAGGTTATAGTAATCGACCTGGTATGTCTTACCGTCCGAGGCAGTTATTGCATTTTTTGCAACAACTGCCTCTCTTGCCAACTCACCGGTCTTAAAAACATTCCCAAGATGACGGGAAATAACGGATTTGTCCCTATCTAACAACTCCGCCATCTGATTTAAGCTCAACCAGACGGTTTCAATCCTTGAGATGGACATCCATTGAAGTATGCCCATCCTCAGACTGATACAAGATGATTTTGCCAAGATCGGAATTAATACTTTTGATTTTTCCTGCCTTTCGAGTCATTATGATTGCTCCATGTTGCTATTTTTTCCTGAAAAGAGTTTTATTCATTTGGTTAGCCTTTCTTTTGATTTATAACCTGTCACAATGTATGTTCGCGACCTGTTCCTCAAAAGAATCATTTATCAAACGAGAAAATTTCTCTATAGGATACTCGGCGCCGCAGAACTTGCAGACTAAGCAGAAACGCCGTCACAATTTTTTTAGAATCAGTTTCTCCCCACAGTTTAAACAACAGGCAAAATTTTTTTCTTTCATTTTTTTACTACCCTTTCTCATATCCTTAACTTAAGAAGATTACTCGAAGCGTACTTTTATATTTTTACCACGAATAGCAGGAAGTAATCAAAGATAAAGAAAAAAACTTCGTGTTTCGTGGTCATCAAGAATACAATTGCCTGTGTTGATGATGGCGAATCATAATTTTTGATATGATTGATAAGTTATTTTTGTCTGCGGTGCCGCAGAGCGGTATGATTCAACTTTTTACGACGCCATCAATTTTGCATGGACTTTTATTGTTTCGACACCTATAATGATGACATTGCAAAAAGCGATAATTTAAAAATAAAAAGGAGAATTAAAAAATCATTATTCTTGACGTGGTTTTATTTGCTGTAGGATCGCTGATTCTCTATTACGGTGCTGAATGGCTTGTAAAAGGGGCTTCGAGTTTTGCTCGAAGCGCGGGCTTAAGCCCGGTTGTTATCGGCCTGACTATTGTGGCCTTTGGCACATCCGCTCCTGAATTTGTTGTAAGTATTGTTTCCTCTGTTCAAAATAAGAGCATGATCGCCGTGGGAAACGTTGTGGGAAGCAACATCTGCAATATTGCTCTTATCCTTGGGCTTACAGCTGTTTTCCGGCCGCTTTCATGTAACAGATCGGTTGTCAGGAGAGATCTGCCGATCATGCTGGGCCTCTCCTTATTTTTACTGCTTATTTCTTTTGATTCAAAATTAGGCAGGTTTGATGGGGCTACGCTGTTTTCCGGAATTATCTTATACTCATTTTTTAATTATTATCTTGCGGCAAAGGAATCTAAAAATATATCCGGTTTAGACAGTGGAATTTCCAAACCTGCTGCAAATCAAAGGGATTATATTTCCAGGCAGGGCCAGATCATCAGGATCGTGGCTGGAATGGCTGGCGTGGTTGCTGGTGCGGAAATTGTTGTTAATTCCGCTGTCAGTATTATGCATGTATTTGGTATAAGTGAAAAATTTATCGGACTTACAGTCGTGGCTTTCGGGACTTCTTTGCCGGAACTTGCCACTTCTGCTGTGGCGGCGATGAAAAAGGAGATGGATATCAGCATAGGAAACCTGGTGGGAAGCAATGTTTTTAATATGCTTGGTGTGCTTGGGGCAGCTTCTTTGATAAGGCCGATTTCCATTACAGGAGGGTTTGTCAAAAGCGGTCTGTTGATCGATTATGCTGTTATGATATTTACCAGCCTTTTGGCATGGGTTTTTATGAGAAAAACTTTCTCTATCAGCAAAAAACAAGGTTTTATTCTTTTGTCCTGCTATGCCGGATACATAGCTTACCTCATAGTTAAGCTATAAAGATGAGACCTTTGAAAAATGTTCAATTTTGCTCAAGTGCAAGGAAGGCAAAAATTTTAAACGTAGGAATACATTGAGTATTTCGAGGCTTAAAATTTGAGCCTGACGCAGTAATTGGGCAAAAGGGGAGGTTTTGCAAAGGTCTCAAGGATGATTTCCCGAGCCATCACATTATTCATTTTCAGGGATCCATGAACTGATGTCTTTAAGCATTTTCTCCTTGTAATAAGCAATTTTTCCAGGGTTGCCCATTATCATGTCCAGCTGCCTGGTGTGCATTGTAAGATATCCAAGCATCTTAAGACGTTTTGTTAAAAAAGACTTGTCATATCCCTCGATAGTTGAATTCATGTAATCTTCGTTTATTTGTACCTGAAAATCATATTTGCCTAAAATTTCTTTTATAAGCTGCATTCTGCGAAGTTTTCTGGTAAGGTCTGCAGCCCCGCCCTTGAAGCAGAATTTTATGTAATTTTCTCTGGACTCATTGCTGATAAAAGTCTGTACAACCGAATAATGATAACCGAACCTGCAGCTTAAATTGCAAAAGTTCTTTGAAATAATTGCGCAGTCATTCTGCGAATAATTTGACCGATTTGATGGGGATAAATTACGATTCATGGTAGATTCAACCATTATGGACATAAGTCCTTTAGTATCAACAGGAGGCGGCCCCTCCCATTCTACAGCGGTTATTCCATCCCACAGAGCAAGCATTGGGGCAGATGCTATATTTTCAAGTACTACAGTATTTTTCCCCACTGCCCCTTTTAAGCCATCGCCCAGATCAACAAGCATCCACTGAGTTGGGAGACCATTTGCAACCAGCCTTTTGCCTGTATTTATATTTCTGTTGTTTTTGCCAAAATCAAACATTTCTTCTACGGCCTTTTCATGGCACAAGCGGGTAATGTCATGATATGTGTGGCAGCCGTCAGGCTTAAAATTGCCGGCTTTTGGATCAGTAAGATTCAGCGGGGCGATATGCTTCAGCATTTTTTTCAAGGTTATATAAACCGGGCTTCCTTGCATTATACTGGTGTGTTGAGCGGGGTTTGCTTTTAATAATGCTTCGGCTTTTTCTGCATATACTTTTCTTGCACATGCATCAACTGTGATAATAGATTTATTTTTAATTTTGCTGGTTGCTTCAAGGGTATCAAAGAGCGCCGGAATACCGAATTCTCTTGCAACAGTAGCCAGATGACCGGTAATTCCTCCACGGTCTGTTACAATTGCGACAGCTTTATTCAATATTACCGCCCATTTAGGCAGGGATTTTTTTACCACTAAAACAGAGCCCCTGGGAAATTTGTAAATTTCTTCATCCGAGTTCACGATAAATGCCGGTCCGCACGCTACTCCCATGCTTGCTGTAACACCCCCGCTGATTATAACAGGGTTATCAACCTTTATTTCCGGGTGGTCTTTATATTTATTGTCGTTCTTTATTATCTGTTTCAGCGGACGGGTTTGCAGTATTTTTATCTGATTATTTTTTTCTATAGTCCACTCAATATCTTGTGGGGTTTTAAAGTGATTTTCAAGGATAACAGCCTGTTTTGCAAGAAATTGTGCCTGTAAATCCGTGATAGCCGGCAGGTTTTTTTCTTTATCTGTCCTTTTGACGGTTTGGAGGTTTTTGTTGGAAAAAGTTAAAGCTTCCTGATCTTTGGCATGAATCTCTTTTTTAATCAGTTGAAATGGCTGCTTCCCGGAAACCACAAATAAATCAGGTGATGTGCTTCCCTCGACAACTGATTTGCCTAATCCTTTAACTGCATTGATGAATATTTGATTATTTTTGATGTCGCCTGGATCTTTTGAATACATAACTCCACTGGAAACAGCTTCAACCATTTCCACACATCCAACGCACATTACAATATCTTCATCGCTAAAGCCCTTATTAAAACGGTATGTAATAGCCCGTGGAGAATATTTGCTGGCAAGAACTTTTTTATATGCGTTGATAAGTTCTTTAGAGCTTACATTCAGTTCTGTGTGATATTGACCTGCAAAGGATGCTTCCTGGCTGTCTTCGCCCAGGGCACTGCTGCGCATTGATACTTTAACATCTTTTTCTGTTTTTTCTTCCAGGCAGTGGTATTCCTCAAGTATTGCTTTTTCCAGTTCTAAAGGAACGCTTGACTGCATTATAAGCTTTTCGATATTTGCGCTGGCATTTCCCAGCATTGTCATATCTTCAATATCAACGGATTGAAGCTGCTGACTGATTTTTGTCTGGAGAGAATCATGATTCAAAAACAGATTATATGCAGCGGTTGTAATAACAAAACCATGCGGAACACCAAGGTCTTCCATGTCCATGATTTCGCCTAAATTCGCCATTTTACTGCCAGTGTGCTTTGCGCTGTTTTTATTTATATTTTCAATCGATACAGCCAGTACGCCTTCATCTGTCTCTTCTTTTTTTTCTATTATTTGATTTATCTTATATTGAATATCGGCAAAAGCATGGTAGAGTGTTTCATGACGATTGTCGGAAATCTCGTTTATTTTTTCAATGAGTTTATATATATTTACTGAAATGGATATGCAGTTTGCACGAATGAATTCCATGCTGAATTTTTTGTTTTCCTGCAGCGTCAATTCCATTTCCGACATAATCTTAAGAATTGTATTGTTGATGCTTAAAAGGCTTTTAAAATTCCAGTACTTTATTTTGAAACTTTCTGACACTTTATTGCCGGCCGGTTCAGAAGCAGCGGGTTTTTCCTGATTTCCTTTCCCTAAAATTTTCTTTAGTAACAGCCTTAATCCAAACATCTTTACTCCAGATTTCAATTTAGCAGTTTGGCATATTAATGGTAGCGATTCAGGTTTAAAGTTCCATATATAAGCCTTTGATCGTGAAAAAACAATACGCTTTGTATATAAATTTATAATTACTCAGCCACCGATCTGCGGTGATCTGTGTAAATCTGTGGCTGAATAGTTACTTTAATTTAATCACAACTGAAGACTGATTGTTTAAAGTTATTCTGGTTTCAAGTGCTGAAAAGGGGCATGGTGGAGGTTTTTACTTAGTGCTTTGATTCGTAAATACGGTGACGTATTTAATATATAGGTGT
>CAYYMU010000117.1:5421-6824 GCA_964472445.1 uncultured Desulfobacteraceae bacterium | reverse complement strand
TAACAACGTCCCGCTCCCCGCTGACAAAAGGTAACAACGTCCCGCTCCCCGCTGACAAAAGGTAACAACGTCCCGCTCCCCGCTGATATGGCCAGATATCTTGGAGTGATAAACTCTTGTGTGACACGAATGTTGTTAACAGTGGTAAAACCGGATATCGATGACATTGTTTTGGAGTTATGAGCGTTCTGCACGAACGTCCCGCTACCTGCGTAGTGTTTTATAAACTTACAGTAATATTTGAATCTTTTTCTGAAGTTTCTTAAAAAACTTCTCCCCAACGACCAAAATATCCATATCTTTTTTAGGCGGTGGATTCTGGGACGCCATCAAGCTTGACAGAATAAGATTTTATATGATAATAATATTAAATTTTCTAAAGCCGGACTTAATATTGTTCGCAAAATATTTTTTTACTAAACAACCAAGGGTTTATTATGCGAAAAAAAGTCACATTTTTTATGTTAAATGCTTCAAGTGCTTCAGGTTCACCAATAAAACAGGTAAGTGTTTCCAAAACTCTTTTGCGTTTTTCTGGTGTTTTTGTTGCAGTTTGCATAATGTTTTCTGGTTTTTTAATCTATGATTATTTTAATCTTAAGCTGAAATTATTGAAAAGCATAAGTGTTGAAAGTAAACTTTCTAATCAGTCTGATGTAATAGCCGGTCAGCGCAGGCAGATAAAAACTTTTGCAGATGAAATCAATACTTTAAAGTCAAAGATGGTTGCTTTAAACAGTTTTGAAAAAAAGTTAAGAATTGTTGCCAATATTGAAAAAACCCCTGATCAGGATAATCTTTTCGGCATTGGCGGTTCAATGCCAGAGGATCTTGATACTCGAATTCCTGTTAAAGAGAAACCTGACAGTCTGCTTCGCGAAATGCACGAGCAAACCAAACAGCTGAATTATGCATCAATAAATCAGAGCAAGGATTTTGAATCGCTTTTAAAACATTTTGAAAATCAGCGGAACATTCTTGTATCAACACCGTCAATTCGTCCAACAACAGGCTGGATATCATCAAAATTTGGACGCAGATTATCTCCATTTACAGGTCTTAGTGAATTTCACAAGGGTTTGGATATCGCTACACGCTCAGGATCACCTGTTTTGGCTACAGCTAATGGAGTAGTGACATTCTCCGGCACAAAAGGTTTGTTTGGCAAAATGATTATTATTGATCATGGGCATGGAATGGTCAGCCGTTATGCACATGCCAGCAAGTTATTAAAAAAACGCGGTGAAACTGTAAAACGTGGAGAGACTATTTCTCTTGTCGGCAATACAGGAAGAAGCACAGGCTCCCATCTTCATTATGAAGTTCATCTTAATGGCATCCCTGTTAACCCTGAAAGATATATACTCAATTAAGGTTTTTTGAAAAACTTTCATTTGAGTACC
>CAYYMU010000117.1:0-5321 GCA_964472445.1 uncultured Desulfobacteraceae bacterium | reverse complement strand
TACCCAACATCTGATACCCAACACCCTATACTTACAGGCGGAATAATAATGTTTAATTTTCTGGCAAAGGTTTTTGGAAATAAAAACGAACGAGAATTAAAAAAGCTTCAGCCAATAGTAGATAAGATTAACATGCTTGAACCTGAAATTCAGGCTATGACTGATGAGCAGTTAAAGGGCCAGACATCTTTATTTAAACAGCAGCTTGAAAATGGAGCATCTCTTGAAGATATACTTCCCAATGCATTTGCAACTGTAAGAGAGACTTCTGTGCGAACACTGAAAATGCGTCATTTTGATGCACAGCTTATCGGCGGGATTGTTCTGCATGAAGGTAGAATTGCTGAAATGAAGACTGGTGAAGGAAAGACACTGGCCGCAACTCTTCCTGTATACTTAAATGCTATTTCAGGCAGAGGAGTGCATGTTGTTACTGTAAATGACTATCTTGCAAAGCGTGATACTGAATGGATGGGGCAGATTTATAATTTTCTTGGTTTTTCAGTTGATTCCCTGCTTCATGGCATGGATGATGCTGAACACAAGAAAGCCTATAACGCAGATATTACCTATGGCACAAACAATGAATTTGGATTTGATTATCTTCGCGATAACATGAAGTTTGAAAGCGATTCAATCGTCCAGAGAGAACTCAATTTTGCCATAGTGGATGAAGTGGACAGTATATTAATTGATGAGGCAAGAACGCCGCTTATCATATCAGGGCCCGCTGAAAAATCGACCGATCTGTACAGCCAGATAAACAGACTGATACCGAAGCTTGTGCACGAGAAGGATTATGCTGTTGATGAAAAATCTCGGACTTCGGTTATGACAGACAGTGGAATCGCAAAGTCAGAGAATATCCTTAAAGTGGATAATTTATATGATCATAAGCATATTGAGCTTCTTCATCATATTAATCAGGCTCTCAAGGCACACACACTGTTTAAGCGTGATGTCGATTATATTGTAAAGAATGGCGAAGTAATCATAGTAGATGAGTTTACAGGCCGTCTTATGCCGGGACGCCGCTATAGTGAAGGGCTGCATCAGGCGCTTGAAGCCAAGGAAAATGTGAAAATAGAGAACGAGAACCAGACTCTTGCAACTATTACCTTTCAGAATTATTTCCGCATGTATGACAAGCTTGCCGGCATGACGGGAACTGCTGATACAGAGGCTGCTGAATTTAAAAAGATTTATGATCTCGATGTTGCGGTTATTCCTACAAACCAGCAGATGATAAGGGTTGATTTTCCTGATGTTATCTACAAAACACGAAAAGAAAAATTTGAAGCAGCAATGAATGAAATAATCGAGATGAACAAAAAAGGCCAGCCTGTTCTTGTAGGTACGGTTTCAATCGATGTTTCGGAAACATTCAGCAAGCAGTTAAAAAAGAAAGGCATAAAGCATTCTGTGCTTAATGCAAAAAACCATGAAAAAGAGGCGGAAGTTATTTCCATGGCAGGCCAGAAAGCAGCAGTTACAATTTCCACAAGCATGGCAGGCCGAGGGACTGACATAGTCTTAGGACAGGGAGTGACCGAGCTGGGAGGGCTGCATATTTTAGCCACGGAAAGGCATGAGAGCAGGCGTATTGACAATCAGCTGAGGGGCCGTTCCGGGAGACAGGGCGATCCTGGATCGTCCCGTTTTTATCTTTCCCTGGAAGATGATCTTCTCCGTATATTCGGCGGAGAGCGCATGACATCAATTATGAATAAACTGGGTATGGAGGAAGGAGAGCCCATTGAACATAATCTTATAAGTAAGGCAATAGAAAATGCCCAGGCAAAGGTTGAAGGTCACAATTTTGATATCAGGAAGCAGCTTATTGAATATGATGATGTAATGAATCAGCAGAGGGAAGTTATATACAAACAGCGCCGTGAAGCATTGACGGGTAAAAATCTGAGAAGTTCTATTATTGATATGATTTATGAATGTGCCGGAAATATTGCCAATATCTTTGCTGATGAAAAAATTTCTCCTGAAGAATGGGATATAAAAGGGCTTAACGAAGCAGTATTTAAGCAGTTTAACTTTTATATTGATAAAATAGATGATGATACGCTGGATGGATTAACAAGGGAAGGTCTGGAAGAATTTATTTCTGATGCTGCAATTAAGTTATATGAAAAAAGGGAGGCGGATCTCGGTGATGAAGATATCCGGAGCCTGGAACGGATTATAATGTTGCAGACTGTAGATAACCTGTGGAAGGATCATCTTCTCAGTATGGATCATCTGAAAGAGGGAATCGGTCTCAGAGGTTACGCTCAGCAGGATCCTCTGATTATTTATAAAAAAGAAGGCTTTGATATATTCCAGAATATGATCTCCAGGATCAAGGAAGAAATTGTTGGGATTTTATTCAGGGTACAGATAGCTGAGTCTGAAAAGATTGATGATTTAAAGAAAGAAGAAGAGAAAAATCTTATATTTTCCAGTGGAGATGATTCCGGAGTAAAAAAGCCTGTAAAACGCAAGGAAAAGAAAATCGGAAGAAATGATCCCTGCCCCTGCGGGAGCGGAAAAAAATATAAAAAGTGCTGTGGAAAATAGGATATCGGATCGCAGCGAGTTAAAGGCATGAGTGATTATCGTCCTGAAATAAATGATGATGTTCTTTCAGACGTACTGGATGAACTTCAAGAACCTTTTATGTACAGGGTGCTGCTTCATAATGATGACTATACCAGCATGGAGTTTGTTGTAGAGGTCCTTCAATTTGTTTTTAATAAATCAATAGAGGATTCTACGCTGATTATGCTGAAAGTTCACAATGAGGGGATTGGGCTATGCGGTATTTATACTTATGAAATAGCCGAGACCAAGGTGAATATGGTTAAAACTTTAGCCAGAGAAAGAGAATTTCCCCTAAAATGTACTATGGAGAGAGATTGAGTTATGATTAGCAAAGAGCTTAGTGTAACTTTAGGTTTTGCAGTCAGAGAAGCAAAAAAAAGGCGGCACGAGTATCTATGCCTGGAGCATGTGCTTCTTGCCATTTTAAATGACAGCGCAGGTATGGAAATTATAGAGGCCTGCGGCGGCAATACAGAAAAGATAAGCAATGCCCTGGAAAAATTCTTTGACAAGCAGATTGAGACTGTTCCTGAAGGGGCCGAGTATGTACTCCAGCAGACGATTGGTTTTCAAAGAATGATTAAAAGGGCAATTAACCATGTCCATTCGGCTGAGAAGCAGGAGGTCGCTGTAGGAGATATACTGGCTTCCATTTTTGAGGAAAAGGATTCCTATGCAGCATATTTTTTGGTAAATGGCGGGATTACACGTCTTGATGTTTTAAATTGTATTTCCAATAAAACTTCAGATTCTTATTTCCATGATATGCCGGGTGGATTTATCAAAACAGACAGGCAGACAAAAAAGAAAAGGCCTGATCCTCTTGAGGATTTTACAGTCAATCTTGTAAAGAGCGCTTCTCTTGGGAAACTTGATCCGCTTATTGGCCGTAAACTCGAACTGGAGCGTACAATTCAGATTCTCTGCAGGAGAAAAAAGAATAATCCTGTTTATGTAGGCGACCCCGGCGTTGGCAAGACCGCCATGGCTGAGGGACTTGCAATAAAAATCAGCAATGGATCAGTTCCTGATTTCCTGAAAAATATACGTATATATTCACTTGATCTTGGAGGCCTGCTGGCAGGCACAAAATTTCGTGGTGATTTTGAGAAGCGTCTTAAAGGCGTTTTGTCTGCGATCAAAAATATAAAGGATGCTGTATTGTTTATTGATGAAATTCATACTGTTGTCGGAGCAGGCGCAACGAGCAGCGGATCAATGGATGCGTCAAATATCTTAAAACCTGCCCTTGCAAATGGCGAGCTCAGGTGTATTGGTTCAACTACTTATGAAGAATATAAAAATCACTTTCAGAAAGATCGTGCTTTATCACGTCGATTTGAAAAAGTTGAAATCACAGAGCCGTCTGTTTCAGAATCATTTGAAATTTTAAAAGGTCTTAGAACTGTTTATGAAAAACACCACAGTATTGTTTATACTGATAAGGCGCTTAAAGCTGCTGTTGAATTATCTGCAAAATATATTAATGACCGGTATCTGCCTGACAAGGCTATAGATGTGATAGATGAGGCCGGGGCATTTGTCAGGCTTTCCGGTTTTCCACGCAGGAAAAGAATCAACCCTTCGGATATTGAGAAAATTGTTGCTAAGATAGCCAGGATTCCGGCTATCAGTGTTACAACATCTGACAAGGTAAAGCTGGAAAACCTTGAGCACAGGCTTAAAAAGGTAGTATTCGGCCAGAATGATGCCATAAAATATCTTGCTACATCTATAAAACGTTCCAGATCTGGACTCGTGTCGCCTGAAAAGCCGATTGGATCATTTTTGTTTGCCGGCCCGACCGGTGTTGGGAAAACAGAGATGGCCAGACAGCTTGCAATGATACTTGGAGTTAAATTTCTGCGTTTTGATATGAGTGAATACATGGAAAAACATGCTGTAGCGCGCATTATTGGAGCTCCTCCAGGCTATGTGGGCTTTGATCAGGGCGGACTTTTAACAGACGGCATTCGTAAGCATCCATATAGTGTTTTGCTTTTTGATGAGATAGAAAAAGCACATCCGGACATGTTTAATATTCTGCTTCAGGTTTTAGATCATGCAACACTGACCGACAATAATGGTAAAAAGGCTGATTTCAGGAAGGTGGTTATTATTATGACTTCCAATGTAGGCACAAGGGAGATGATCGCCCAGACAATTGGCTTTGGCGAATTAGAATCTAACACAAAGTCAAAGGGAAACAAGGCTGTTGAAAAATTTTTCAGTCCTGAATTCAGAAACCGGCTTGATGGAATAATCAACTTTAATCCACTGACTCTTCAGATTATGGAAAAGGTGGTTGATAAATTCATAACAGAAATAAATGATCAGCTTTCCGGCAAAAAAGTTTTTCTTACACTTTCAAAGGCAGTCAGGAAATGGCTTGCAAAAAGAGGATATGACCCAAATTATGGGGCAAGACCTCTTTCCAGGTTGTTGCAGACAGAGATTAAAGATATACTCTCAGATGAAATCTTATTCGGACAGCTTGAAAAAGGGGGCAGGGTTTTTGTTGATGTTAAAAAAGACAGGCTGGAATTTGTATATGGATAGTGTCGCGAAGCGGCATAATCTATCTTTTTACGAGTTCATTTATCCTGGTTTTCACGCAAAAGGGCAAATTTAAAAAACCAAAAGGAACGTCCAACATCGAACATCGAACTTCCAACATCGAATTATGGTACGCCTTTGGCGTTTCAATTTTATTAAAAAAATGAGCG
>CAYYMU010000116.1:0-6868 GCA_964472445.1 uncultured Desulfobacteraceae bacterium | reverse complement strand
ACTTTTAATCAGACCAGAATGGAATTGAAACTAACTTATATGCGTAGTGTTGCACTTTTGGGTAACACTTTTAATCAGACCAGAATGGAATTGAAACAGATATAGCCTGTGCAAACTTACTGGTTTCCCTTCGTCTTTTAATCAGACCAGATAGGTAGAGCCTTCAAGCAACTCATAGGCTGCATCCTTACCAAAGGGAAGATCTTTATTGATCACGATTCCGCGAAAGAAGTTCTTCCCGATAAAAGGCAATGTGAAAATGGTTTCCATCAAAGAACGAACACAGTGTCAGTGGCGTTTGCGTACTCCGCATCGATGCATAAGAGTGCCGATGCGAAATCTGTCTAAAAAGTCATCCATTTTACTTTGAACATGAAAGTCAGCTTGCGATTTGGATGATATGCTGGTATGGTTCATTTGGGCTCTTTAACCTGTTTCTTCATTATTTCAAAGAGATAGGCCATGTTTTTATCTCATAAATCTAATCCCGAAAGTTGAGTTTATTATTTATACCAGGAACAAAAACAAGCTTGTGGAAGTTCCCTTAAAAGATAAGGATTTTATTGAGCTTGAAAAAATCGTTGATGATATGACAAGCATTATTCAAAATTGCAGATATCCTAAACCAACTTCAGTTAAAAGGCGCTGTTCTGATTGCTGCTACAGAAATTTATGCGAAAGGACTATTTAGTATCCTGTCGGTAATTCAAAGACGGAAAAAATATTCACATGGAATTTTCACAACAAGCTTTTGATTTTGATCAGTCTCATGAACAGAATTTGAAAAAAGTTCTTACCTTTATTGATTCAAGAATTGCTGACAACGATCAACTCATGCTTGACCAGGTGGTAAACCATTTTTCAATGCAATCCGCCATGCAATCCGCCATGCAATCCGATAGATTGTCAAAAAAGCATATCTGGAATTTATTAAGTGACCTGTTTAAAGATGATAAAATTCATTTTATCATTGATGGAAAAAAATTTTTGTCTGAAAACATCAAAACCCTCCTTTCCAAACCTGCTCAATCGAAATTAAAATTTCTGCACGCGAGAGAGATCCTTTATGTTTTAAAAACTCATCTTTCCGAACCTGCTCAATGGAAATACATCGAAATCATAAAACCTGAAGTAGTTGAAGAATCTGTTTTTCTAAGAGCAAAGCATCTGGGCAAAAAATTATTCAAAGATGTCGGCCTGGCGAGCCAAAACAGCCTGTGCCGAAACCTTCGCAGACATTTACGCATGTGGAAAAGCGATCTGGAAGAATTCCTGAGGGTTGCCGGGACAGGGAACTATCCGGGGACAAATGAGATCCAAAATGGGCTGGACCTTTCAAATAAGCTTTTAAATGTCTATGAACCGTGTAAATTTATAGAAGCTTTTCTAAACAATGAAGCCCGGCTCTGTGATACATCTTATCATTTCGGAATCCTGGAAGATTTTTATAAAAACGGGATTTATATATGGGATACGTTGATTATGGCTGTTGAGAGTTTTGGGCCTAACCGGATGCTTCTTGAAAAAGAACCTGATGTGAAAAAAGCGCTTGAAACACTCTGTAAAATATTGAAAGAGCCGAAACCTTACAGTATGGTTGAAAAAATAAGCAGACTCATATCTATTGTAAAAACTGCTAATGATCCTGTCGTTGAGAAGCAAATAGCTTCCGCAAAAGCTCTGGCCATTGAAAAGATAGAGAAGAAAATTAATAAGGTCGTTAATGTTTTAAATGGGGGAAAAACAAATAGTGATATCAGGAATAAAGCGCTTTTCCCGTTGCAAACCAGCAAGAAAAAAATAAATATGGCTTCAAGCATCCAAAATATTAACAATTATCTGAATGACGCAATAGATCAATTCGATAATGCCATGGACATGCTCAACTGATGTAAAAGTTAACATAACTCAAATTTACAGTGTAAAGGGTTTTGATGAGAATTTACAGGATGAGTTTTGATGTTTTAATCCTGAATATCCTGTTAATCCTGTCAAAAAAGTCTCTTTGAAAGACCTGAATTGTCACCAAAAAGTTAATATTAAATCGATTTTTCGTCCATCCCTTTTCTGGGAGATTTTTATGGGACATCCTTGATATGTTGATTACTTACTTTCCAATAAACTTAATTTATTTTCCCTGTGGCATATCTATCTTTATAATAGATCGTATTTGAAATGTCGATATATGAAGGAGCGTCCCCCATATCCACCAAGAAGAGTGCAGACGCTACAAGGAACAGTGCGTCTCTGATACGCCAAAGGTTGTTTCAAGGACGTTGCAGATTTACGGTAATTTAGGGAAAAGGACAGAGCCACGGTTTTTTTACTGCGGCCTGCTTTCATTGGCAAAGACTTGATCCGGATAAGCTACTCTTCAACACTGTTGCGGGCTTATTGCTCATCCGGCGGACCTGATTATGTAAATGGAGATTTGACTATGTTCGATTTTCTGCAAAATCTGGATAATGATATCCGTAATGCCTTGTTGGCTCAACTGCGCAATTTATGGACACACACTTCTACTGCGATTGAAGGAAACACTCTGACACTTGGCGAAACAGCATTTTTACTTGAGGAAGGGCTTACGATTTCAGGCAAACCTCTCAAGGATCATGAAGAAGTCGTTGGACATGCCAGGGCGATTGATCTTGTTTATGATCTTATTAGAAAAAAATCCGATTTAACTGAAAAAGACCTGTTTGATCTGCATAAGGCTGTGCAGACCGAACGGGTTTTTGATGTCTATAAGCCTGTCGGCGCATGGAAGGTGGAACCAAATTCCACTGTTGTTGTTTCCGGTGATACTCAGGCGATTTTTGAATTTGCTGCCCCAAAGGATGTACCGGAACTCATGCAAACCTGGCTTGCCCTGTTTCAAGAAATTTGTAAAGAAAATGCTGCAAATAAAGAGGCGGCATTGACGGCATACGTACATCTTCATGTTTCCTTTGTCAGAATTCATCCCTTTTGGGACGGCAATGGTCGTATAGCCCGTCTCATTTCCAATGTTCCTGTAATCATGGCCGGTTATCCCCCTGTCATTATTCCAAAAGAGCGTCGTCAAGAATACATAGAGGCCCTGTCGGAATATCATCTTGCTGTGGGAACCCTCACTGCCGAAAGTGAATTGCTGCCCGATGTTGATAAACTGGACAGGTTTAAACGGTTCTGCGCTGAATCCTGGTCAGAATCGATCAAGCTAGTAGATGATGCCCGTAGAAAGCAGCAGGAGCGAAACCAACAGAAAAAACTGGTGAAACGGATTTAGGGGGCAAGACATGGAAAACAAATTGGTTGTTTTTAAGGGCAAAGAAATTCGGCGGATTTTACATAACAATGAATGGTATTTCGCTGTTGTTGATGTGATCGCTGCTTTAACAGACAGCGATAAACCGCGAGATTATTGGTATCGCATGAAAAAAAGAGAGGCGGCATCAAGCGGGATTCAGTTGTCGACATTTTGTCGACAACTGAAGTTGGAAGCAAGCGACGGCAAGAAATACATGACGGATGTTGCCAACACAGAAGGCATTTTTCGCATTATCCAGTCTATCCCCTCTCCTAAGGCCGAGCCGTTCAAGCGGTGGCTGGCCAAGGTCGGTTATGAGCGGGTGCAGGAAATCGAAGATCCGGAGTTGGCCACGAAACGGACACGAGCCCTGTATAAGGCAAAGGGCTATTCCGACGACTGGATTGAGAAACGAATGCGCGGCATCGCCATAAAAGATGAGCTTACAGACGAGTGGAAAAAGAGGGAGGTAAGGCGCGAAAAGGAATACACAATACTAACCGCCGAGATTGCAAAAGCCGCCTTTGGTGTTACGCCTGGTGAACACAAAAAACTTAAGGGGCTGATTCGGGAAAATCTCAGGGATCATATGACAAACCTTGAATTGATTTTTTCCATGCTTGGAGAGGCGGCTACAACTGAGATAACACGGGTGGATGATGCAAAAGGTTTTAAGGAAAACAAGCGTGCTGCTCACAAGGGTGGAGAGGTTGCAGGAAAAGCGAGAAAAGATCTGGAACGAAAGACCCGAAAGAAGGTTGTCTCCCCCGAGAATTATCTGAACATTCCGCAGAAAAAACGGAAACAGTTGAATGAAAAGGAGTAAGACGCCATGTATGTTGAAGACGACCTCATCCCACTTTCAGCTTTGCAGCATCTCCTTTTCTGCGAGCGGCAGTGCGCTCTGATTCACATCGAGCAGGCGTGGGCGGAAAACCTTCGTAGCCAATCCAGCTTTATCCGTCGCCCCCCATGCGGGGGCGTGGATTGAAACTCATCAAGACAATGCTGGTGGTATAAAATGCTAGGGATTAATCTGAATCCCAAAAATGCTCATAGAGCGAACAAATTTTACTTTTTACAAAGTCATCAATATCAAATACTCCTGCTTTGGACAATTATCCTTAAGCCCTGTCTTTGGCCTCATCCAGCACTCTTCGAACCGTATTTGCAAGCACTTTTTTATCGTACGGTTTCATCTGGTAGGCCGCAACGCCCAACGCTACAGCTTTTTCTTTATCAATTCGATCGCTATGGCCTGTACAAATAATGACTGGCACGTCAGAACGAATCTTGAATAACTTCTGAACCAACTGATCTCCTGCCATCTGGGGCATCGCCATGTCCGTTATGATCAGGTCAAACTGTGCCGGATCTGCTTGAAACGCTTTCAGAGCCTCAATGCTGCTGACTTTACCTGTTACCAGGTAACCCAATCGTCCCAGCATCTGTTTTACCATTTTTACCAGTGATGCTTCATCATCCACAAACAAAATTGTTTCGGTCCCGGTTGGCAACTCTTCCGGTATCTCCACAACTTGAAGTTCGCCAGCATCTTTGATTATAGGGAATAAGCACTCAACAACTGTTCCTTTGTTGACAGCGCTGTTTATTTTTATCGCACCATCGTGTTTTTTAACAATGCCATATACAATTGCCATCCCCATACCTAATCCCACGTCAACATCTTTGGTCGTGAAATAAGGATCGAATATTTTATCAATGATATTGGTTCTGATACCATGCCCGGTATCCTTGACAGTGAGTTTTACAAACTCTCCTGGTTTCAAGTCTTCATATTGGCGGGCTGAATTACTATCAAGGGCGATTGCTTCCAGGCCAACTTCCAGTATGCCTGTTTGATCACTCATGGCATGCACTGAATTGGTGCACAAGTTCATGAGAATCTGATTAATCTCAATTGGATTTGCCAGGATTAACTCTGATTCACATCGTATCTGTCGGTTTATTTCAATGGTTGTTGGAATTGTTGTCCCTATCAACTTCAATGATTCTTGAATGATGGTACTGATCTGGATCGGCTTCCGTTGAGCTGATGTTTGTCGAGCAAAGCTCATGATCTGCCGAACCACATCTTTGGCTCGCAAGGAGGCTGTTCGTATTTCCTCTAAACAGTCTTTTGCCGGATTCCATTCCGGCACATCGTCCAGAGCAAGTTCAGTATTGCCGATAATGATCCCCAGAAGGTTGTTAAACTCGTGAGCAATCCCGCCTGAAAGGGTACCAAGGGCCTCCATCTTTTGAGATTGTTTCAGTTGTTTTTCCAGTGATTTCCGTTCTGTAATATCGTTGCCGATACAGAGGAATTCTTTGATATCACCCTTCAGGTCATAAACAGCCTTATTGGCCCATGCTACCCAAACCCGCTTACCGTTCCGAAGTCTGTTTTCATTCTCATTGGAGGCGTATTGCTCAAGATGCTCTTTAACACTGGAAACCAAATCAGCGAGATTCCTGCCGGAAGAATCGGTTTCCGGGAGAATGGTGTTAAGTACGTTTTTACCAATAACTTCCTCCGCCTTATAGCCAAAAAACTTTTCGGCATATTCATTGAAAAAGGTAATGTTTCCCTTTGTATCGACCCGGAGGATGATACTGTTAGCATTCTGCACCAGTTCTCTGTATTTTGCCTCACTTTCTAATAAAGCTGTTTCTGCCTGTTTTCGATCGGTGATATCTCGAAACCCCCATACCCTCCCAATGGTTTTATCATTGATTTTCTGAGGGCGGGAATAGTATTCAAAAATACGCCCGTCTTTCAAATACAGCGTATCAAAGTAATTTGTATTGAATTCAGTGAAAGCTGCTTGCACTTTCCGAGATAAAACTTCCGGCTCTTTTATTAGATCCAACACATGGGTGAGGACTTGTTTAGCGTCTTTGGAATTAAGAACAGAATCCGGCATATTCCAAATCTTTTTAAATCGTTTGCTGAAAACCTTGATTTTTCCATCTATGCCCACAACAATGATGCCATCAACAGTCGCCTCCAGTGTTGCCTGCAGTTGAGACAACAAGTTCTTTTTTTCGCTAACATCACGAATGATGGATAGAAGATGAGGATCGCCATTGTATGTTAAACCGCCTCCTTTCACCTCTACCTGAAATAATGAGCCATCTTTCCGTATATCAATCGATTCTAAATGCACAATTCCACCTTCCGACACTTTCTCCACGAATTCTTTGAACACATGCTGGTGGTCGGAATGGACAATATCTTTGCCGGAGAGCCCGATCATCTCGTCGTGTATATAACCGTATAACTCGGATGCGGCAGGGTTGGCTTCCCTGATTACGCCATCCATATCGAAAATGAGGATAGCGTCCTTCGAAGCCTCGAATATTCCGCGATACTTCGCTTCTGCTTGTTTGCGCATCGTTTTTTCTAAATCTTTATAGGTCGGTTTTTCAGGCATTAAGATCTCCAGTGTTTTTACGAGCCATTCAAGTTACGTAGCTTGCATCATCTTTGGCCTCATCCAGCACTTTTCTGATTGTTTTCGCCAGATCGGTTTTGACAATCGGCTTGTAAACAAATGCCTTGATGCCCATTTCTGA
>CAYYMU010000115.1:0-6870 GCA_964472445.1 uncultured Desulfobacteraceae bacterium | reverse complement strand
AACCAATGATAAAAACATACTAACCGGAAAAAGGTTTTATCTGCAATTTCTGAGGTCTCTGAGGCAAAAAAATATTATTTTTTTCTAAGAAGAATTGAGGTTTAAAATGGGGAAAGGTTATCTGGTGCTTGGTGAAATTGAAGATTATATCACCGGCAAAACCATAAAAGAAACACATGATGAACGGTACAGGCAAAAACTGGCGCACATACTGGTTGATGATAAGGGTTATAAAAAAGATGAGATTAAAACCAATTATAAACTTCCGGTAAATGTTGTAGACAAAAACGCTGAGATTAATATTGATCTTATTGTTACTTTATCGGATAAAATTTGCATGATAATAAAATATGGCCCTGGATCCATTGTTACCAGGACAAGGCCGGCCCTTGCTGCATCAAGGCTTATAACCGGTTATCAGGTGCCTGTGATTGTTGTAACAAACGGAGAAGATGCTGAAATTATTGACGGCTCAACAGGAGATGTATTTTCGAATGGCCTTGAATCAATACCTTCAAAATCCGAACTTATCGATATTGTCAAACATAATAATTTTAAACCTGTTTCAACAAAACATGCTGTTATGGAAGCAAGAATTATTTATGCTTTTGAAATAGAAGGCAGCTGCAGTCTATAATGGAACAATCATTATGAATTATAATTATTTTATGCAAAAAGCCCTTGACCTGGCAGAAAAAACTTTAAAAAATGGAGAATTTCCTGTTGGATGTGTGATAGTAAGTCAGAACAAAATTATTGCTGAGGGTTCCCGGAAGAATACCTCAGGATCTTTAACAAATGAAATCGATCATGCAGAAATAATCGCCTTAAGGCGCCTTGCTGATTCCGGAGAAGTTTTAGACAAAAGAGAAACAACTCTGTTCTGCACATTAGAGCCATGCCTTATGTGCTTCTGCGCTATTGTTTTAAGTAATATCAACAAAATTGTTTATGCATATGAAGATGTAATGGGAGGATGTACAAGAGCTGATTTTACAAAATTATCTCCTTTATACAGAAATAGTAAAATCTCAATTATTCCAAACATATTACGTGAAAAAAGCCTGGAACTTTTCAGACAATATTTTGCAGATTCGAATAACGCTTACTGGGATAAAAGTCTTTTAGCCAATTATACACTTATACAGTAATCACGTTTTATTTATCACGAATAAATTTTTTAATCGCATTTTTTTCTTGCATTTATTAATATCGTTATATATTTGATAGATTTACAAAAAGAAATTTAAAACAAGTTAATAAAACTGAGGTTTTTGAAAAAAGTTCAATTTTGTCCAAGCTCAAGTAAGGTGAAAATTCTAACTTGGGGAATATTTTGAGGATTGAAATTTGAGCCTGACACAACAATTGGACAAAATGGGGTGTTTTTCAAAGGTCCAGGGCTTATAATATTGGGAGGTGAAAGCATAGCTATATTCAAAAGAGCAGTCAGGCCAACAAAATCTGATAGAATAAACATTAATAACAGGATACGAGCAAAAGAAGTAAGAGTTATCGATCCGGACGGCAATCAAGTAGGAGTTATTCCAACATATAAGGCACTTGCAACTGCCGCTGATTTTGGTCTTGATCTGGTAGAAGTTTCTCCCAATGCTAATCCTCCTGTATGTAAAATAATGGATTATGGCCGCTATAAGTATGAACTGACTAAAAAACTGCAGGAAGCAAAAAAGAAACAAGCCTCATTTCAGGTAAAAGAAATAAAAATACGGCCAAAAACCGGTGATCATGATCTGCAAACAAAAATTGGCCATATAAAAAAGTTTATTGGCAAAAAGGATAAGGTTAAAGTAACCGTTGTTTTCAGAGGCCGTGAAATTACTCTGTCTAATCTCGGCAGAAATTTGCTGGAACAAATAGCAAAAGAAACTAATGAGATAGCATTAGTTGAGCAGCATCCTAAATTTGAGGGACGCAGCATAATGATGATTCTATCGCCAAAATAATAACTTAAAGAGAGACCTTAGAAGTATTCGCCTGAAAGTGGAAAGTTTTTTGCATTCCAGAAAATAGGGCAATAATATTTATCCAAAAGATGGCGTGGGCTAGGATTTGATGCTTGCACACGCCATTGATTTTTTAGCTGTAAAGGAGAGCATATAACATGCCGAAGATAAAGACAAACAGGGCTGCTGCAAAGCGTTTCAAAAAAACAGGCACGGGTAAATTCGTCTTTTCAAAATCACATGCAGGTCATATATTAACGAAAAAGACTACAAAGCGTAAGAGGTCTTTAAGACAGGATAATATTATCGACAAAACAAACAGAAAAGAAGTGCGGTTGCTTCTTCCTAATTCTTAAGCTTGATGGCTTCGTAAAAAGTATAGAAAACGTCATGTTGGAATTGATAAGCCTGCACCATAATTGATACGGGGGCATCCGGAACGTAATGAATTTACTGGATAGCGCTAAAGATTCACTACGTGCCCGGCTTTCGTCGGAATAACGGGAAACGTTATTTTTTGACTTTTTACCTGGCCGTCTGAAGCCCGATTTTGTGATTTTTTACAAATTCATCAAATATTATTGAGGAACAAATTATGCGTATTAAAAGAGGATTCAAAGCAAAAAAACGGCGTAGAAAGGTTTTAAAATTAGCCAAAGGATTTCGTGGCGGTCGCAGCAAATTATTCCGCACTGCAGCTAATGCTGTAGATAAAGCATTAATGTATGCCTATCGGGATCGAAGAGTTCGAAAAAGAGATTTTCGCAAACTCTGGATTATTAGAATTAATGCAGCAGCCCATATGAATAATCTGTCATACAGTAAATTCATTCACGGGTTAAAACTTGCTAAAATTGAGCTTGACCGCAAGGTGCTTGCAGAACTTGCGATATCAGATCCTTCGGCATTTACACAAATAGCGAACCTGGCTGCACAGCAGATATAAATTTTTTGGCACGGGATGTCTTTGAAATAAGGATATAAAGCAGCAAGTGGATAAAAGTATAAAACAGATTGAGAAGGAGGCTCTTAAGGCCCTTGAGTCAACTTCTGACAAAAAAAAAATAAACGAGCTTTCAATAAAATATCTTGGACGAAAAGGAGCTGTTACTCAATTTTTAAGGACCATTGCGAGCCTGCCAAAAGAAAAAAGAGCAGAGGCAGGAAAAAAAGCTAATGAAACAAAAAAAAGCCTGGATAAAGCATTCAAGGACGCATTAATACAGGCAGAAAAAAAATCCTCAGCAATTGAAGACAGCATTGATGTTTCACTGCCAGGAAGAATTGCAAGTCACGGTTCTCTGCACCCTATCACACAAATTACAAGGCAAATATGTGATATTTTTTCAAACCTCGGTTTTGCTGTAGTTGAAGGGCCTGAAGTTGAAACAGACCACTATAATTTTGAAGCTCTTAATATCCCGAAAAATCATCCTGCCAGAGATATGCAGGATACTTTTTATATATCGAAAAACATAGTTCTCAGAACACATACCTCCCCGACTCAGCCGCGAATAATGGAAAAACAGGAGCCTCCATTAAGGATTATTGCTCCAGGCAAGGTCTACAGATGCGATTCAGACTTGACACACACCCCGATGTTTCAGCAGGTGGAAGGCCTTCTTGTAGACAGAAAGGTATCTTTCGGAGATCTCAAGGGAATACTTACCACATTTATTCACCAGATTTTTGACGACCAGACAAGCCTTAGATTCAGACCCAGTTTTTTTCCTTTCACAGAACCAAGCGCCGAAGTTGACATAAGATGCGTTATGTGCAGAGGAAAGGGTTGCAGGGTCTGCTCGCAAACAGGATGGCTCGAAATAATAGGTGCTGGAATGGTTCATCCTGCTGTATTTGAAAGTGTTGGATATGACACATCCCTTTTTAAAGGTTTTGCCTTTGGCATGGGTATAGAACGGATCGCCATGCTGAAATATGGAATAGATGACATCCGTAAATACTATGAAAATAATTTAAGATTTTTAAGGCAATTTTAATATGAAGGTTAGTTTAAGCTGGTTAAAAGACTATATCTCCATTGATATGAATACAGACGACCTGGCCGAGGCCCTGACTATGGCAGGACTTGAGGTCGAATCTGTTTCAGACAGATACAGTTATCTCAACAGCGTTGTTGCAGGACGTATTCTCGAAATCAGGCCGCATCCAAAGGCCGACAAACTTAAACTCTGTCAGGTTGATATCGGCAACCAGATTATTCCGGTTGTTTGTGGCGCGCCAAATACAAAAAACAACCTTCTTGTGCCATGCGCTCTGCCTGGAACTGTTTTCCCGAACGGAACAATACTTGAAGAATGCTCTATAAGGGGAGAAGTATCAAAAGGAATGCTCTGCAGTGCCTTTGAATTAGGACTCGGAACAAACAGTGACGGCATAATGGATCTTGAAGAAAATTTTTCTGCAGGGCATAAACTTAATCTGGCTCTTAAACTGTCCGACCCTGTGCTTGAAATAGATCTTACTCCAAACAGACCGGACTGCCTCAGCATCATTGGGACTGCACTGGAAATAGCAGCGTTTAATAAAACCAGGCTGACCCGTCCTGAAATCCGGCTTCCAAAATCTGATGGAAATGCCGCAGATTTCACATCGATTAAAATATTAGATCCTGATCTTTGTCCAAGATACAGCGCACAGCTTGTTTTTAACATTAAAGTTGCACCGTCACCTTTCTGGCTTCAGGATCGGCTGATATCGGTGGGTTTAAAACCAATAAATAATGTTGTTGATATTACTAATTTTGTTATGATGGAAACCGGTCAGCCCCTTCATGCCTTTGATTTTGACCGCCTTGCAGAAAACAGAATAATCGTCCGTGCTGCAAAAGATGGTGAAACCTTTATAACTCTTGACCAGAAAAAACGCATTCTTTCCAGGGAAATGCTGATGATCTGCGATGGTGAAAAGCCGGTGGCGCTTGCAGGCGTTATGGGTGGATTAAATTCTGAAATAGAACAATCAACAACAAAGATATTGATTGAAAGCGCATATTTTCATCCTGTGTGCATTCGCAAAACTTCCAAAAAAACAGGACTTGCCACAGATGCCTCTCATCGTTTTGAACGTGGAACAGACCCCAATGGCACGATCAATGCTTTAAAACGGGCAACGCAGCTTATTGCAGAAATCTGCAACGGCAAACCGGTCGGTAATATAATCGATGAATATCCAAAACCCATATCTAACAGGACAATTACTCTAAGCGTTGAATCCACCAACAGCATGCTGGGCACTGATTTAAGTCAGGATGATATTGAACAATACTTGCAGTCTATTGAATTTAAGGTTAAAAAAACCGGTAAGGATCAACTCACAGTCATTCCGCCATCTTTCAGGGTGGACATAAGCAGACATGAAGATCTTATAGAGGAAGTCGCCCGTCTTTACGGTTACAACAATATTAAAACAACCTTTCCGCTTATACCTTCAAAGGCTGTTAAGCCGTCAAAAAAAGTACATTCAAGATATCGTATCAAGCAGATACTTGCCTGTCTTGGTTTTACTGAAACAATAACTTACAGTTTCATAAACAAATTATCATGCGACAATCTCGAACTCAAAGCAGATGATCCAAAAAGACGGTTAATGAAAATATTAAACCCGATTACAGAAGATCAATCGGTTCTGCGCACATCACTGATTCCGGGTATGCTTGAAACAATGCATTACAACATAACCAGGCAGAATAAAAATCTCAAGCTGTTTGAGACAGGCAATGTTTTTTTCAATACAGGCAAGAAAGACAGTCAGCCTGATGAGCGCGAAATGCTGGCAGGACTCATGACAGGGATAAAAACTGAGGACTCCTGGCTTTCCAGAGGAAAAGAATGTGATTTTTATGATATAAAAGGTGCCGTTGAAGAACTTTTAAGCAATTTGTTTATAACAGATATCGAATTTACCCGCATGCAGCCAAAAGACTGCTGTTATACTAAACCAGGATATACTGCCTTGCTATCTGTCGGAAATAAATTTATAGGTATTCTCGGAGAAGTTCTTCCGCAGGTGCTTAAAAATTACGATTTAAAACAAAAAGCATATATTTTTGAATTTGATGCAGACAATCTCATTAAGTTTATTCCTGATGTCAAGTCTGCAAAACCGCTTCCAAGATTTCCCTCAACAGCCAGAGACATTACCCTGATTGTTGATAAAGATATAGAGGCGTTAAATATTATAAAAAGTATTGAAATCCTTAACGAAGATCTGGTAGAAAGTTTCCATTTATTTGATACTTATGAGGGTGCTCCCATACCAGCCGATAAAAAAAGCATCTCATTCAGGATAACATACAGATCTGCTGTTGAAACACTTGAAGATGAAACAATAAATTCACTTCACGGAAATATTACAGGCAGGCTAATAAAAGAGTTTGATGCTACACTTCCTGCCTGACAACTCTTTGACCTATGCATAATACTGAACTATATCAAAAAAAACTGCCCGATAAGCTATACTTTAAGATTGGAGAAGTAGGCGAAATTGCCGGTATTCCAACATATGTGTTAAGATTCTGGGAAAGTGAATTCACAAAGATAAAACCCAAAAGGACATCTTCAGGGCAAAGAGTTTATAACAAAAACGATGTTGAACTCATACTGGAAATCAAGCATCTTTTATATGACAAGAAATATACTATTCAGGGCGCAAAACAGCACATTAAATCCAGGCTTCCTGAAGAAAAAGAAATTCCCTCAACAGACTTACTCAACGATATCCGCTTGCAATTAATGAAGATCAGAGATATTCTATCCTGACTGAAATTTGATGAATTCGTAAAAAGCTCCACTATGCCGCTTGGCAACACTGTAACCGAAAATAACTTGTCAATTATGTTCATATTAAAAAGTTATGATTTAGGGTTCTTCTTCCGATTAGT
>CAYYMU010000114.1:0-6908 GCA_964472445.1 uncultured Desulfobacteraceae bacterium | reverse complement strand
GTCTCTATACATGAGTTTTTTCTGGTTTTAATTTAATTATAACTGTTGCGATAACCAGCAAAAACTACAGTTGAGTTATTTGAAAGTAATTTGCGAACGAAATTGAGCTGTTTTGGGGAAAAAGTCAGTTTTATCCTTTCCACATTCCATGGACATTACAGTATTCACGCACTGAAATATTGTCGGCTTGCACTTTAAAAAATGCTTCGGGGGCTTCACCTGGATTTAAAAACTGCCTGTATGCCTTGTTATCTGCTATAATTTCAATCCATTCGATAAAATGCTTTTCTTCCATTGGATGTGCAATATCACCAACCTTAACCTTTATACCCCCTTCGATTTTTTCCATTACCGGAACATGTTTTTCCCTGGCTGCATCGACGGTATTTTCTTGAACAAGATTCATTGGTTGGCCACAACATACAAGTTCACCTTTTCCACCATGAATCACTTCTACAATGTTTCCACAAACTTCACACTTGTAAACTTCAAGCTTTTCCGCCATGATTCTTTCTCCTTTTAATAATTTTCTCCCAGAATTTCAAAATGTGCCATGGGATGGTCACAGGCCGGACAAACATCCGGAGCCTCTGTGCTTTCGTGAAAATAACCGCAGTTACGGCATCGCCATATAACCTTTCCATCTCTTTTAAAGACCCTGCCTGCTTCAATATTAGCTGCAAGATCGTTGTATCTTTTTTCATGCTGTTTTTCCGCAACAGCTATTGCATCAAGTATTTCAGCAATTTCATTAAAACCTTCTTCGCGGGCAGTTTTTGCAAAACCAGGATACATGGTTGTATGCTCATAATTTTCTCCGCTTGCAGATTCCCTGAGGTTTTCGAGGGTACTGCCTATCACGCCTGCAGGAAACTCGGCTGTTATTTTGACTTCTCCGCCTTCAAGCAGTTTAAACAGCCTTTTTGCATGCTCTTTTTCCTGGTTTGCTGTTTCTTCAAAAATTGATGCAATCTGGACATAGCCTTCCTTCTTTGCCTTGCTTGCAAAATACGTGTATCGGTTTCTTGCCTGTGATTCTCCTGCAAAAGCTGTAAGAATATTTACCTCTGTTTTTGTTCCCTTCAGAGTCATAATCATATCTCCTGTTTTTTATAATTTATTCGCTCAGTTTGTGAGTAATTCTCAATGTGTCAGCCATTTTTTTAATTTTAACAAGATCCTTGGTCATCATGGCCCAGCCATACCAGTAAGCATAATCAGGGTTAACATGGAAAAAACCCTGATATGTACGCATGCGGTGTTTCATGTACATCTGAAACAGAATCTGGTCAATGTTAGAGGCCTGGTTTATATCTCCGCCTCCTGTACGCATAAAATAAAGCAAGTCAGGATAAGCAAAAGAATATTTGTCTGGTTTTTTTATAATTCCGTCCTTATATAAACCAGCTACTGTTTTGATCGCTTCTGCAAGCAGGTGATCGGCTTTCTTCAGTATTGAGTCTCCCATATTGAGCTGTTCGCGGGCATACTGCTCTGAATGACAATTGCTGCAGGTACTGATCATTTTTTCGCGCTCATGGCGCCAGTCTTCTTCTGTAAGCCTCACCATATCAACTGCTTTTATAACTTCAAGTCTGGGCGTTGGTTTGCCTGTCGCTGGATCAAGCACTCCAAGCGCCTTCATGATAGTAACTCTGTCAGCAGCCCATTCTTTGTCTTCAGGAAACGGCAGCCTTACTCCTAAAAAACCCCATGCGGTTTTGTTTGTATGCGTCCCGTTTGGCAAATGACAAAACTGGCAGGTAGGCGCCTGGGCCTTTTCAGGCAGCTTGCCTTTTTCCTTTACAGCATAGCGTGTCCCATGCTTGGAACTTTCCCACATCTCCCATTGAGGATGATCATATCCCATATGGCACTGCTGGCATGCTCTTGGATCAAGCGCCTCTTTTTTGTTAAAAGCATGCCTTGTATGACATTCGTCGCATGAGTTGTTCTGGTATCGGTAGCCTTTTTCTCTTTGTTCCTTTTTCTGGGCATCGCTCTTGATGCCCATGTTATGGCAGCCTCCACATCCCCTTCCACCTTCCATTAACTCGTCCGGCTCAACATGTGTAACAGGAATGGCGTTTAATGATGTCCAGCCAAAGTTATGCTTACCTTTGGAGAACTGTTCAAACTGCTCATCGTGGCAATCCGCACATACATGTTCGTCAGGCAGCCTGACAAGATTCGCATTTTCAGCTTTATTATGGTCTTCGCCATGACAGACTGAACATGTTATTTCTTCATTGCTGTGTTTGCTTGATTCCCAGTCAGCCACCTGGCCCGGAGAAATTTTTCTATGGCAGGTAATACATGCTTCTTCTGTTGCAAACACCGTTGCAGTAAAACAAACAAGGCCAAAAGAAAATATCAACAATCTAATCCATTTGCTTGCCATAACATTCCTCCTAGTATTGACACCTTTTAAATAATTTAATTTATTCCTGAACAAAAAGCATGGGCTTTTACAGTTTATCGCATCAGTTATAATTATGCCCATGTCATTTTATTTTTTAAAAGCAGTCAGCCTGTTGCTTAAAAGCTTGATATGCCCCATTTCTTCTTTGATTATAGCATCAATTTTTGTTTTACCAAAATTTTCAGGAACCATTTCCTTCATGCCAAGATAAAATACTATGGAATCTTTTTCAGCCTGAAGAGCTGCCTTGAGTATTTTTTCCATTGATGATGTATCAATCTTTTTTTCAAAAAATACCCTGATGTCGGCTAATGCGCGAAGATAAAGAACTGTTTCATCGTCAGGATCAAATACAGTTGCAACCTTATCTTTCTCAGCCAGAGCTGCTCTTAAATCTACAAATATTTTTTCATGCTCATCTTCCATTGCAGCAAGATCCGATAAAAACTTTTTTTCTTCAGGATCGGCAGTTAATTCCGCTGATTTTTTGTAAAAAGAAGATCCATTTCTTTCAATCTGCTCGGCTATTTCAAATATTTCATCTGAACTAAAATCGTAAATCATTATTTATTAGAACCTTTCATGCTTTCTTTTTAAAAGTTTTTTTATTTCCACCAGCCTTTCTTTATATGATCTTCTTTTTCAGCTTCCGCCATTTTCTTCAACTTATATCCACAATCGCGAAGCATACCATACATAATTCCGCAATCAGTATCTTTCCTCTCAATATCTCCCTTGTCGGAAAGGTCTATCATTTTTTTTGTCAGTTTAATAGTACTATCTATGTTTTTATTGCAGGATTTCATGGTTTTTCACCTCATATAGCAAACAATTAACAAACGATCTTTTATTTAAGATCAAGATTTGTGCCAGAGGTGTCGATATAGTCTGGTTATTTTATAATTATTTTAACATACTGTTTTTACATCAAATAATAATGAGTCATGCATATTGCCTTAAAACAACAGGGAAATTTGTTTTACAATAAGGCAGGAGGTCTTATTTCTATTGTTCCCAATAAAAACAATACGATTGAATAAATAAAAATTTACACTGTCCCTTCTTTAATTATGATACAAACATGTCTCATAAGACAGATTGTTGAGCATCTGGTTGTTTTCTTAATAATTTAATAATATAATAAAAATTGATGGCTTCGCAAAAAGCTCCACTATGCCGCTTTGCAGCACTTGAAACCAGAGTAACTTTAAACAATCAGTCTTCAGTTATGATTAAATTAAAATTAGAAAACTGTTCGAATGTATTAAAAATCGTTAACAAAGAACCTGTTGATGTATTGTCATTAATAAAAGATTAAATTATCAGCACAATTGCTGTTTTTATTATGGCCTGTTCTTTGTTTACGATTTGTTATACATGAGTTTTTTCTGGTTTTAATTTAATTATAACTGTTGCGATAACCGGCAAAAACTACAGTTGAGTTATTTGAAAGTCACGAATTTAACTACAGATGGCTAAGTAAAAAGGTGAAGAAGGAACTCGAAATCCTCTATGATCAGTATAACCGGCGCAGGTATGTTCATCCTGATCCACTTGAATTTCTGTATCCATATGAAGAGGTCAGAGATCGAGAAATTGCCGGTCTTATAGCATCTTCACTTGCATACGGCAGGGTAGATCAGATCTTAAAAAGCGTTTCTATTGTACTCAAAATTATGAATCCTTCTCCTTATCTTTTTCTGAAAAATTCAACCCAGACATCCATTAACAAGGCTTTTGCAGGTTTTATACATAGATTTGCCTCCCAGGATAATCTTGCGGCCTTCCTTGCCGGGATTAAAAATGTGATCGATGAATTTGGTTCCCTTAATAAATGTTTTTTAGATGGTTTTTCAAAAGACGACGAAAATATTATTTCTGCCATGACTTTTTTTTCAGATCAACTTATTGATGTGAAAAACAAACCAGGCCATCTTGTAGCCCAGCCCCTGAAAGGAAGCGCATGCAAGAGAATGAATCTTTTTTTGAGGTGGATGGTTAGAAAAGACAGGGTCGATCCCGGCGGATGGACGGGCATACCATTATCCGTGCTCGTAATCCCTATTGATACACACATGCACAGGATAAGCCTTGCCTTAAAACTTACAAAGAGAAAGCAGGCCAACATGGCGTCTGCCATTGAAGTAACATCCGGGTTTAAAAAACTTGTTCCTGATGATCCGGTAAAATACGATTTTGCACTCACAAGATTTGGAATAAGGCATGATATGGATATTGATAAACTTTTTGACTTTTTGCGTGGCCCTCAGAACTGATGAATTCGTAAAAATTTCCACTATGCCGCTTTACAGCACTTGAAAACAGAATAACTTTTGAGCAATCAGTCTTCAGTTATGATTAAATTAAAATTAGAAAACTGTTTGAATGTATTAAAAATCGTTAGCAAAAAACCTGTTGATATATTGTTATTAATAAAAGATTAAATCATTAGCACAATTGCTGTTTTTATTATGGCTGGTTCTTTGTTTACGATTTGTTATACATGAGTTTTTTCTGGTTTTAATTTAATTATAACTGTTGCGAGACCTTTGAAAAATGCTCAATTTTGTTTAAGTCCAAGGAAGGTGAAGATTTCAACCACAGGAATATATTTAATATTTCGAGGATTGAGATTTGAGCCTGACGCAGAAATTGGGCAAAAGGGGGTATTTTGCAAAGGTCTCGATGCGATAACTGGCAAAAACTACAGTTGAGTTATTTGAAAGTCACGAATTTAACTATATATAGCTAAATAAAAAGTTTATATATAAGGCACAGTGGATGGGGCTTTTTACGACGCCATCAATTTTCCAGCAGACTGATTACCAGATCATTGGCAGGAATATCTTTCATGTTCTTCGAATAGTATGAAAATACAATTTTTCCTGTTCTGCCTATTATAAACAGAGCAGGCATAAGCCCTAATTTTGCAAGCTTCCACTGCTGTTTATATAGTTTGGCAAACTTACTATCAGGATCGGGGATACCATAAAATGGCAGTTTGTTTTTTGAGAAATATTTTGAAGTATTTTCAATATCATGCGGAGCTACAACTACAATAGATGCATTTTTAGCAACAAACTTTCTGTAATCTTTTTTCATCCGATCCAGATGACTCCGAGCATACGGTCAGCCGAAGCCACGGATCAAAACAAGAACAATCGGGCCGGCCTTTTTCAGATTTGACAGGCTGATGCTTTCATTGTTATATGTATGAGCAGTAAAATCAGGAGCCTTATCACCTTTTTCAAGCAATTTATTATTGTTTAACATGTCAGAATAATTCTCCTTTTGCTTTTCAAAACTGATTTATTATTATTTTTACCTGATTTTCCCATAGTTTTTTACGTATTGCAAAAAAAATATAAATAATATCTCTCTACAGTATTATAACTACAAAACTTAACGTATGATACTTTGCTGTATCATATAGAAATATGAGACAAATATTTCTATAAAAAAACCTCTAAAACATTAATCAAGAGTAGTCTGACAAGGCAATAGCGTGTTTTTTGATTTTTCATGCTCGTAGAAAATTTAACATCTTTTTTTATTTATAATAAAATTTTAACGCCGGATGCTGAAGTCAAAATGAATGCTGCAGAACTTATATTATTTGCAGCCGACGTTTTTATTGCGCGCATCTTAGTGTTTTTTCAATAGTTTATATGATTTATCCCTGTAAACAATTCTTAAAAATCAAGCAATAAATACATTTTTGGCACATATTTTGATTGTAATTTAATAGTATAGGATCATCTCCCGATTAGTTGTAGTCAATTCTTGCTCGCCTCTGGCGAGAAGCTAAAACAAACGGGTTATTTTTTAATTGAACGGGTATGATTTCAGAGGGTACAAGGATTCAAGTGTTCTAGTGATACATAGTAAAGCGCTAACTCTTCTTACTTTTTACGACACCATCAACATTCTGGAGGTAATCTAACATGAAAAAAAGTACAATTGTATCAATCTTTGCAATGCTCATGTTTACGGTCACAATTGCTTTTGCGGTTCAAAATCAGGGCGCCAAAGATATTACTCTTGACGGGGGCAAAAAAGGTGAAATAAATTTTCCCCACCACATTCACCAGAATGCAATAGGCGACTGCAATACCTGTCATTATCTTTTTCCCAAAAACCCGGAAGCCATAAAAACCTTTAAACAAGAACAAAAACTCAAAAGAATGCAGGTAATGAACAAGGTTTGCTTAAAATGCCATAAGACGAAAAGAGATGCAGGAGAAAAAACAGGGCCTACAAAATGTTCGCAGTGTCATATAAAATAAAATAGTTAATCAAAATGATGAACTCGTAAAAAAGGATCATCTCCCGATTAGTTGTAGTCAATTCTTGCTCGCCTCTGGCGAGAAGCTAAAACAAACGGGTTATTTCTAATTAAGCGGGTGTAATCTCGGAGGGTACAAGGGGTCTAAGGATTCGAGTGACACGCAGTGAAGCGCTAACCCTCAGCGCTCAAGGAAGAAAG
>CAYYMU010000113.1:0-6998 GCA_964472445.1 uncultured Desulfobacteraceae bacterium | reverse complement strand
CGAACAAATCTTACTTTTTACGAGTTCATCATATTCTGATTTCTTTTAAAAAAATTACCTTTTGATAATATTGCCACCTTGCATGCATTTGAAGCAAAGCATTCGAATATTAACAAAAAGTTGTTTGTGCGTAATGATATTATTGTGAATCGCGTAACAGGGCAATAATTCCCGTCTTTGCGATTTCTTTTATTCCTATTGGTTTTAAAAGGTTTAATATTGCAGTCATCTTGCCTTCATCGCCGGTTACTTCTATAGTATAATGTTCCATTCCCACATCAACCACCTTGCACCTGAAGATATCGACAATCCTAAGAATTTCCGCTCGTTTTTGCTCACTAGCCTTTACCTTGATAAGCGCCATCTCTCTCTGAACAAATTTTGTGCCTGTAAGCTCATTCACCTTTATTACATTTATAAGCTTGTGAAGCTGCTTAATAATCTGCTCAACACCTGAAGGAGTCGCCTTTGTGACAATAATCATTCTTGATACAAACGGATCAAGAGTTTCAGCAACTGACAGGCTTTCAATATTATACCCTCTTCCGCTAAACAAACCGGCAATCCTGGAAAGCACCCCAGGCGTATTGTCAACCAAAATTGAAAGTAAATGTTTTTTTTCCATGATTATTTATATCCTTTTATTTTTTACAAAACAGTAATTTTTAAACCAGAAGCATTTCTGTTATAGGCGCTCCTGCAGGCACCATTGGATAAACAGATTCTTCGCGTTCTACAACAAAATCCATGATTACGGTTCTGTTTGAAAAAAGACCTTTTGAAAGAACCGATTCCACTTCATCGGGTTTTGTGGCTCTTAAGCCAACAGCTCCATATGCCTCTGCCAGTTTTACAAAATCAGGAGCATGCTCCATGTTTGTAGCAGCATATCGTTTCTGATAAAAAAGTTCCTGCCACTGTCTTACCATTCCAAGGTATCCGTTATTCAGAATAACGATCTTTACAGGAAGTTTGTATTGTACGGCAGTAGCCATTTCCTGAATATTCATCTGAATGCTGCCGTCACCCGCAATATCTACTACGAGTTTACCAGGCTGTGCAATCTGCGCTCCTATTGCCGCAGGCAGTCCAAACCCCATACAACCAAGACCGCCGGAGGTTATAAAATGCCCCGGCTTCTTAAAATGGTAATACTGGGCCGCCCACATCTGATTCTGCCCGACTTCAGTAGTGATAATTGCTTTGCCTTTTGTCAGTTCATAAAGTTTTTCAATGACATATTGCGGTTTTATAATATTATCCTGCTTATATGCCAGAGGGTTGGTGCTCTTCCATTCATCAATTTGTTTAAACCATGGTTGTCTCGTTGTTTTGATGTCTGCAAAATCCTTATTTTCTATGAGTTTGTTAATTTCATTAAGGGTAATCTTGCAGTCACCTACTACAGGGACTTCAACAGGAATATTTTTATGTATTGATGTGGGATCAATATCAATTTGAACTATCTTTGCATGAGGGGCAAATGTGTCTGTTTTGCCTGTTACACGGTCATCAAAACGGACTCCAACAGCTAGCATAAGATCGCAGTCGCCAGTGCACATATTGGCCCTGTATGTACCGTGCATTCCTAACATGCCCAGCCACAATGGATCTGTGCCTGGAAAAACGCCCAGGCCCATTAAAGAACCTGTTACAGGAATCTGGGTTTTACGGGCCAGTTCTGTAATTTCTTTTGATGCCCCTGAAAGAGCTACGCCTCCGCCTGCAAAAATTATAGGTTTTTTCGCCTTTTTTATCAGTGTTATCACTTTTTGCAGTTGTCTGATATTTGGTTTATAAGTAGGCTTATATGATTTCAGTTCAACCTGTTCAGGGGCATTATATGCTATTTTGGTATTTATCATATCCTTGGGAAGATCTATGAGAACAGGCCCGGGACGCCCGGAACCAGCTATATAAAAAGCCTCTTTTATGGTTTTTGCAAGGTCTTCTGTGCGTTTGACAAGATAGTTATGTTTGGTACAGGGCCTGGTTATTCCGACAATATCGACTTCCTGAAATGCATCATTCCCGATCAGATTCGTTGGAACCTGGCCTGTAAATATTACCATAGGAATCGAATCCATATAAGCCGATGCAATGCCGGTTACAGTGTTGGTAGCACCAGGTCCTGATGTAACCAGACAGACACCTACGCACGCTTTTGCCCTTGCATAACCGTCAGCAGCATGAACAGCTCCCTGTTCATGACGTACCAGTATATGACGAATGTCTGTTTTTTCCAGTTCATCATAAATATCAATGACTGCGCCACCCGGAAATCCAAAAATCGTATCTACGTTTTCTTCCTTGAGCGCCTTCATCATAATCTGAGCCCCTGTTAATTTCATTTTTTCATCCTTTCACTTTATCGTTGGTGGTCTCGTAAACGATTATTTTACTATAGCCCCTGTGCTGGCAGAAGAAACCATTCGAGCATATCTGGCCATATAACCGTGAGATATGTTTGGCTCAGGAGGTGTCCATGAGGCAAGTCTATCCTTGATCTCCTGCTCGGAAATTTTAAGCGTAATGGTCTTGTCCGGGATATTGATCGATATAATATCCCCTTCTTTTACAATAGCAACAGGTCCTCCCTGCATGGCTTCCGGTGAAACATGTCCTATGGAAGCCCCCTTTGTTCCCCCTGAAAATCTACCGTCTGTGATAAGAGCAACATATCTGTCTAATTGCATGCCTGCAATTGCAGAGGTCGGGGTTAACATTTCCCGCATACCAGGACCTCCCATAGGGCCCTCATAACGAATAACAACAATATCTCCTTTTTTTATATTGCCGCCCATAATTGCACGCGTTGCATCCTCCTCAGAGTCAAACACTCTGGCAGGCCCTTCGTGGCATAACATCTCATCTAAAACTGCAGACTGTTTTACTATGCATCCATCAGGCGCAAGGTTTCCGAAAAGCACGGCAAGACCGCCCTGACTGTGATAAGGATTGTTAACAGGGCGTATAATATTATTATCAAGAATAGAACTGCCTTTTACATTTTCTCCGACTGTTTTTCCGGTTACAGTCATGCAGTCATCATTAATAATTCCTGCATTTAACAATTCATTGAGCACAGCGCTGATTCCTCCTGCCTGATACAAATCCTCTATGTGAAGTGTACCTCCAGGACTGAGTGAGCAAAGATGAGGCGTTGTCACACTGATTTCGTTGATCAGATTAAGATCTATGCTTACTCCTGCTTCATTTGCAATCGCCAGAAGATGAAGAACAGTATTAGTTGAACAACCTAAAGCCATATCCACTCTGAGAGCATTCTTAAATGCTTTTTCAGTCATGATTTTTTCAGGAGTAATATTTTGCTCTAAAAGTCTGATTATCTGCATTCCAGCCTCCTTGGCCAGGCGGATACGTTCAGACATTACAGCAGGGATTGTGCCGTTTCCAGGCAAACCCATGCCTATTGCTTCTGTTAAACAATTCATGGAATTGGCTGTAAACATGCCGGCACATGACCCGCAGGTTGGGCAGGCTGCATTTTCAATAGCAAGCAAATCCTCTTCTGTCATTCTTCCTGAAAGCACTGCGCCAACAGATTCGAAAACAGTAACAAGGTCTATTTTTTCTTTTTTTCCTGCTAATGGATTATTGCCGGCCAGCATGGGACCTCCACTTATTACAATAGTGGGAAGATTCAGACGCGCAGCAGCCATCAACATTCCAGGCACTATCTTGTCGCAGTTCGTCACCATAACCATGGCATCAAATGCATGAGCAGTAGCCATCACTTCAATGGAATCAGCGATAAGTTCCCTGCTTGCAAGGGAATACTTCATTCCAACATGATTCATTGCAATGCCATCGCAGACTCCAATAGTGCCGAATTCAACAGGAGTCCCTCCGCCCATATAAATACCCGCCTTTACCGCTTCTACGATATAATCAAGATGAACATGACCGGGAATAATTGTATTGGCTGAATTAACAACACCTACAAGGGGTCTTTGCAATTCAGTATCAGTATAACCGATTGCCTTGAACAGACTTCGATGAGGTGCCCTCTCAATACCTTTTTTAACAATATCGCTTTTCATTTTATTATTCTCCTGTAAAATATTAAAAAAAAATCCGCTACCAGCTTAAGGGGCTGATAACGGATTTTATATTTTTTATTAATGAAATAATTAAGCCATTATTAACCCGATGCCTCGTGGCAGGTTAGTACACCTACGACGAGGACAATAATTATGCTAATAAGGTTATAAATGGCAGATAATTGTTTCATAATTTTATTATTAATTCTAACAACCTGGTAAAAAATTAAAAAAAACACTTTCAAGTAACTTAACTTAAAAGCACCATGATGGATATTTTAACAAATTCCTCAATTTTTAAAGATTATATTCTTAACAACACTTAACAATAGTGTCAAGCTATTAAAAAAAATTTATGAGCTCGTAAAAATTATATTTCCAGATCAGCAAGCTGTTTCTGGAATTGAGCCTGATTTTTTTCAAACGCGGTTGTAAGAAGTTCAAGTTCATCAAAAAGAACATCCAAAGCAATTTGCCGTTCATGCAACTGTCGGGAAAGTTCGGCAATTTTCACCCCGTTGCCTGCACTTGAAACAAGAATAAGGTTTTTGTTTATCTGTTCGATCTCTTTTTCATTATATTCTATTTCTTCTTCTACCTTTGACATGCGAACTTCTATGGGTTTCAGTATTTTTCCCTTTCTGGTAATAATTTCAGACCTCTTTTTTCTAAGGTCTTTTCGGTTCAGGTGGCCTGTCTGGTTTTGAACTGCATCTTTATTCTGTTCCGGTTTTCTGGTGCAGACCTGATCTTCCCATCCGCCTTTTTCCAGAAACTGCTGATATCCTCCGTTAAAAACCTCCAGACCGTTGTCTTTAAAAACCACGAGTTTATCGGCTAAAGCATGGAGAAACATCTCATTATGGGTTACCATAATAACCGTTCCATTAAAGTTGTTGATGGCTGCAAGCAGTGCGTCGCATGCGTCCATGTCCAGATGGTTTGTAGGCTCATCAAGAAGCAGCAGGTTAACCGGTGTAACCATAAGTTTCCCCAGCATAACCCTGCTTTTTTCACCACCGGAAAGCACGCTGATTTTTTTAAGCGCATTGTCACCGGAAAACATCATGGCTCCGCAGATGTTTCTGACTGCCTGACGGTCAACATCATTATTGGAATAAAGTATTTCCTCTTCTATTGTATGATTATCGACCAGGCTTTTGATGTTGGTTTGCTCGAAAACTCCCTGAGTTGTGTTTGGGTTGCAGATAATTTTTCCGGATTGAGGCGTGATACTCCCGGCCAAAAGCTTGAGAAGAGTGGTTTTGCCTTTGCCGTTTTTTCCTATTATGCAGATTCGTTCACCAGCATTAACTATTAAATCAAAATCCCTAATAAGCGGTTTTCCTTTATCATAGGAAAATTCAAGTTTCCGGGTGCTCATCACCTGCTTTCCGACAAACGGTTTGGATCGAAATGAAAATCCAAGTGTTTTAAGAGTCTCCAGTTTATCCAGCTTTTCTGTTTTAGCCAGAGTCTTGACGCGGGACTGAACAAGATTTGCCAGTCTGGCTTTAGCTCTAAATCGGCTTATAAACAGTTCGATTTCTTTGCGGCGTTTTTCATCGTTGATCCTTGTTTTTTCGTATATTTTTTCATCCTGGGCAATTTGTGAATAGTAATTCTCGGTATTGCCGACGATTTTCCGGAGTTTTTTTCGATGAATACCAATTGTATGCGTTACGATACTATCCATAAAATTACGGTCATGTGTGATAAGCATAAGCTCACGGGGCCAGCTTTTAAGGAAATGGATAATCCATCGGATTGATGTGATATCAAGATAATTGGTAGGCTCATCCAGAAGGAGCAGATCAGGATCTGCAACAAGAATCTTGGCCAGATTCAGCCGAACCTGGAAGCCGCCGGAGAATTCTCCGGGATGCCGCTGCATATCTGATTCGCTAAATCCCAGCCCGGACAGAACTTTTTCAACTTTCCAATGATGATCTTTTTCAGCTTTGGGAAGCCCTTTCATGCCTTCGGTTAAAACCGTATTTTCAGTAAATTTAATCTGCTGGCGCACATAACCGATATGGTAATTTTTAGGAATTATGATTGATCCGGAATCTGGATGTGTCTGCCTGGTAATAATCTTGAACAGCGTGGTTTTACCGTGCCCGTTTCGTCCAACAATCCCTACCCTTTCACGGGTATTGATTCTAAAACTTATACTGTCAAACAGAACTTGGCCGCCGTAGCTTTTGGATAGATTCTCAATACTTATCATGTTAAGAGTTGATATCTGGTTTTGAGTTGAATTTACGCTGTTGCCATATCATGATTTAAGGGAAGAAGCTTGTGGACAGAATTAATCAGAGTTTTTAAAGAAAAGGGTTTTTCAATAATAGTATCAAAAACATTATCTTCAGCACACCGGGAAGTTCCTGATATAGCGATAACTGGTATATGTTTTTTATCAGAATCTCGTATATACTGGACAACGCCGTTACCGTTTATTTCCGGCATACATATATCTGTTATAACAAGATCAAAACAGCCGTTTTCAAATTTTGCAACCCCTTCTCTGCCACTTGCTGCTGTTTCAACATTGTGACCATGCATACCCAGCATCTTTTGGATTATATTTGTCATATTAGATTCATCATCAATAACCAGAATTTTACACCTAAATTTTTCCCTGCATAGTAACACTGTTAGATTTTGTTATTTCTGAGGAGAGTCAACTAAGAAAAATTTTGATGACCTGGGCCTGTTAAGATTTCTATCTTTAGTCGAAACGCTAAATAGTTGTATAAATTACTGTTTTTATCTTGTCAACAACATATTGTATATTTTTTTATTATTATACTATATATTGTAGGTCTTGGTTTTCAAAAAATCTGCTCACAACGTTTTTTGAATCGCGGCTGCAAGCTAATTTTACGCATGTGTATAGCTTGGCAAAACAAATTGAAAATGCTATGTCTAATC
>CAYYMU010000112.1:0-7059 GCA_964472445.1 uncultured Desulfobacteraceae bacterium | reverse complement strand
TTCGCCTTCCTTGAACTTAAACAAAATTGAGCATTTTTCAAAGGTCTCAACGATTGAAACATTCTGGATATTGATTTCAACCGTGAGCCGACAACTGTAAACCGTGAACAATTACTAATCCTTTAAGTATATTGCTGCTCAGCCGTTAACATGCTGAGCTATTTCTTTCAAGATGTTTTTGGTCTCCATCAACGCTCCTGATTTTATGCGTTTTGACAGTTTTGCCTTGAAAACATGGTCTGGCGTAAAACTAAAAGTACTGCCTTTGTCAACAATCATGTCAACTATACCAAAAGGATGCTTCTGATGAACCTCAGAAAAACAGAGAATCAGCTGTTTCTCTATAAGGTCAAGTTTTTTAACACCCGCCTTTATTGACAGCGTCTTAAGCATAATCTTTAATAAAAGATTATTTGCTTCTTCCGGCACGGCTCCAAAGCGGTCAATCAACTCTTTCTTAAAATCTGAAATTTCGTAAAGTTCTGTCATTTTTGCCAGACGTCGATAAGTTAAAAGACGCTGATTTATATCTGAAATATAACCTTCCGGTATAAAACATGACAGGGGAATATTGATCTCAGGTTCAAGGCTTTCCAGGACAGACTCTCCTTTAAGTTCGGATACCGCATTTTCCATTAGCTTCAAAAACATGTCATAACCAACTGCAGCTATATGGCCGGACTGGGATGCGCCTAACATCGTACCGCCTCCTCTTATTTTCAAATCGCTCATGGCTATTTGAAAACCAGCGCCAAGATCGCTGTGTTCCATTAACACCTTAAGACGTTTCTGAGCGTCCCTGCCTAAAACTGTCTCATCAGGAATAAAGAGGTATGCATAGGCCTGTTCATCAGTTCTGCCTACACGGCCTCGCAACTGGTAAATCTGAGCCAGTCCCAATTTGTCTGCTCGATCAATAAGAATTGTATTAACTGAAGGAATATCCAGTCCAGACTCAATTATCGTTGTACAGACAAGCATGTCTATTTCTCTGTTTAAGAAACGCAACATAACAAGCTCAAGTTCATTTTCCGTGAGACGGCCATGCGCAACATCAAGCCTGACTTCCGGCACGAGTTTCTGCAAATATTTCGCTACTGACCATATATTATGGATATTATTGTGAACAAAATATATCTGTCCTTTCCTTTTCAGCTCTTTTCTTATTGCTTCTGAGATAACTGTCCCGTCAAATTCAGAAATATATGTAATAATTTTTTGCCGTTGTTCGGGGGGGGTTGAAATAATACTCATATCACGCACCCCTGTCATGGACATATAAAGAGTTCTTGGTATGGGAGTTGCAGTCAAGGCTAAAAAATCTACGCAACGTCTTATCTGTTTTAATTTTTCTTTATGCTTAACACCAAAACGCTGTTCTTCATCAATCACAACAAGTCCCAGGTCTTTAAAGCTTACATCTTTCTGAATAAGTCTGTGTGTTCCTATAACTATATCTGCTTTTCCGGTTTTAAGTTTATCTATAATCGTACGCTGCTCAAGGGATGAACGAAATCTGCTTAAGCATTCGATATTAATAGGATAACGTTCGAAACGGCTTGAAAACGTCGCAAAATGCTGTTCCGCGAGCACTGTTGTGGGGACCAGTATCGCCACCTGCTTTCCATTATTAACAGCTATAAAGGATGCTCTAAGAGCCACTTCTGTCTTGCCGTATCCAACATCGCCGCATATAAGCCTGTCCATAGGTGTTGGCTTTTCCATGTCATGCAGCACATCATTAATTGCCTTTAGCTGGCCCGGTGTTTCTTCGTAGGGAAAACCAGCCTCAAAATCATTTGAATCACCTTCTGCCAGCTTAAAATTATATCCCTTCTTAACATTCCGCTCAGAATAAAGCTGGAGAAGTTTGCCTGCGATTTTCTCCACCGATTTCTCCACCTTTTTTTTAGCAGCCAGCCAGGACTTGCCTCCCAGTTTATCAAGAACAGGAATAACTCCGTCCAATCCTACATATTTGTGCATCATGCTCATTCTATCTACAGGAAGATAAAGCTTATCATTATCCCTGTAGCTAATAAGCAAAAAATCATTGCTCACTCTTTCTATTTTAAGCTTTACCAGTCCTTCAAACATGCCGATTCCATGGTCGTAATGAACAACAAGCTCGTCCTTTTTCAGATCTGTAAATTCAAGCATTCCAGCCCGAAGCTCTGGTTTTTGGCTTGGAATTCCTTTCCTGCGGCGTTTTACACCAAATATTTCCTCTTCCGTAATTACAGCCAGAAATTCATCCTGCCATTCAAAACCCGATGAAATTCTGCCAAGGCATACAGCCATAATCCCTTTACTGCTCTTAGGAAGTCTAAAATCATTAATAATACTGAGGCTAATTGCATAAGGATCCAGAAGAGATTTAATACGTTCTGCCTGCAGCTTTGAACTGCAAACAATAAAAACAGAGTATTTTGCCCGTCTCTTATCATTAAGCCAGTTTACAAGAGGCAAAAGAAGATTCTCTTTTTTTATATGAGGCTTAAGTTCCTCTCTTATGACAGAGTTGTTTTTAATATTAAAATCCACATTTAAAAAAGGTTTTGGCCTGCGTCTGCTTTCTCCTGATACTGAAAGAGTTTTAACAGTAAGCGCTTTCCTCTCAAACAATATATCTTTTGCCTTTGGCCATTGCATGTAAAAAGAGTCGGGTTCAACACAGAGACTAGATTCTTTCAGGGCCGTGAGATAGTTTTTCGTTATCTGTTCATGAAATTCATTAGCTGCTTCTTCCAGTTCCTTGGGCTCTAAAAGAATAAAAAGGGTATTTTCAGAAACATAATCAAATAAAGTATCAGGGTTTGAATATATCAGGGAAATAAGGCCCTCAATTCCAGGAAACGTTCCCTCTTTTCTGATCCGCTCAATTATTTCTCTCACTCTAATTACAGGGAGATCAAGAGCTGATGCCTGTTTTCTTATTCTTCCTATTATCTTATCCACCATGTCCATTTTCAGAATAGCTTCTCTGGCCGGGAGTATGACAACCTCCTGTATGTTTTTTATTCTGCGCTGGGTTGAGGGTGAAAAAAATCTTAAGGAATCAACAGTTTCTCCAAACAGTTCAATTCTCAGCGGATCTGGATATAGGGGAGAATAAATATCAAGGATCCCGCCTCTTACACAAAAATCCCCGGGCTCCTCTACAATTGCGGCTCTAACATAACCGCCGGCAATGAGTTTTCTTATCAAAAGATCCCGGTCAACATCTTCGCCCACCATTATAAGTTCTGCATAATCGTTCAAAATGAGCTTTGGAATGAGTTTTTGCAGCAAAGCGCTTACAGTTGTCACTAGGACTGGGGGTGTTGTGCTTTCTGTCAAACGGTAAAGAGCGCCTATCCTCTTTGCCGCTGTTTCGCTGTGATATGACAAATGCTTATTAAAGGGCATAATATTATAAGGAGGGAAATATATTGAGGCTGATTTAAGGTCTTTTGAAAAAAACCTTAAATCTTCCAAAAGCATTTCAGCATCTTTTGAAGAACCGGCTATAACAACAATCGGGATATTATGTTCCCTGTATATCATGGAAATAAGAAACGCTCTTTCAGAACCGGAAAGGCCAGTACAATCAATTCCAGAAGTCCTGTAAGGAATTAAATCAATTAACGATTTAAGCGGTTTTTTTTCTTGATTTAGATTCATAAATAAAGTATTTTTATTTTGTTAAGCCGACGTAGCTCAGTTGGTAGAGCAGCTGATTCGTAATCAGCAGGCAGGCGGTTCGAATCCGCCCGTCGGCTCCATAATGAAATATTTTTAGCATATTAAGTTTCAAAGTGTCTTGACATATACTCAACATCTGTATATTTAGCAACTTACAGTTTTTTATTGCAAGTATGTTTACATGCAATAAATTCAAAAATAGTAAAATTAAAGTTGATTTTATTGAAAAAATCTGAATAACTAAAATATATTAAATATAAATACCTTTGAAAAATGCTTCCCGCTATAACGCTAACCATCACCACTAAATTGGACGAAAGGGAGCGTTTTGCAAAGGTCTTTATATAGGCGTAGTATTTTTTTTAGGAGGCACAATGGCATTAACCAAGAGCGATATTGTTGAAAAAGTTCATGAACTTGGTTTTACCAAGAAAGAATCTATCGATATCATCGAATCTCTTCTGGAAATTATTAAAAGTAATCTGGAAAAAAGAGATGATGTACTGGTTTCAGGATTTGGTAAATTCTGCGTAAAAGAAAAGACAAAAAGAAGAGGGAGAAACCCTGCTACAGGCGACGATCTGATGCTTAGAGAAAGAAAAGTCGTTACATTTAAATGTTCCGGCAAGCTAAGAAATAAAATCAACCAGTAGAGGTTTTTGCAAAACACCCCCTCTTGCCATATTTCAGCTCCCGGCTTAAATATAATTTTGAGTTGTTAATTTTCAATCAATGATAACCACGAAGCACTAAGGTTTCTTTCTTTATCTTAGCTTACTTCGTGGTAAAAAGATTGCAGTATGCTCCTTAGAATTCTTTTAAGTTAATGGCATTGAATTTAAAATTAATAATTCCTTATGTAGTCCTTAAGGTTAAGATTTTTCCTTTCCCTTTTTACGACACCATCAAAATTAAATTTTCTGCAAGAGTCTATCTTACTAAGGATGTTTGACGTTTAACTTTTCCATGCAAAACAAATCCCCTCTGAGGATAAGCCAGATTCCAGGACAGGCTCCTAGTCCTTTGGGCCGGGATTTTTTACTTTTTTGTCGCAAGCCATACAAACTGGTAAGGATTTAAATCGAGTGAGTTTGCCGCGAATGTTTTTCCGCTAATAATGTCTTTCAATATTAAGTCTTTTGTATGTTCAGATAATGATACAGAAACATTTTTTGATGAAATATTTGTTAATGCATATATTATCTGGTCATTACAATATCTTGAAACAGCAAATATTCTTTTATCGAGTTTTAGTATTTCAAAAAAAGAGTTTGGATGAAATGCCGGCTGTTTTTTTCTGATTTTAATCAGCTTTGTATATGAGTGGAAAATTTTTGATCTGAAACTTCCGGAATCACCCAATTGTTTAATTATATTATCGACGCGCAACTTTTCCCTGTTTATAGTTCTGGCTCTGCCAGTCTGCCTGACTCCCTCTTCCCAGTTGTGTGAACCCAATATGCTGTGTATATAAACCGCGGGAACTCCGGGCAAAACAAACTGTATTGCCTGGGATGCGAGAAACCTGTCGGAATGATACCTGTCAATTCCTTTTTTATTTAAAAGGGCATCAACATATGTAATATTCATCTCATAGGGACTCTCTGAACCATCCGGGTTCCTCTTGCAAGAAACCCTTCCGCCGTTTTCTTTAACAATTTCAATGAGTTTTTTTATTTCTTTTTCAGGCAATATACCTTCAAGCGGACGCATGCCAATTCCATCATGCGAGGCAGTAAAATTAAAAAAAGTATTGGTTTCCTGTTTTAGATAAAGTCCTTTTGCCCAGTTTGACAGAACTGTTGAATCCTCCATTACAAAAGAATAAAAAAGCAGCGGAGGAAGCGTAAAATTATAAACCATCTGCGCCTCATTTCTGCCGTCTCCAAAATAGCTTATATTCTCCTCATGAGGCACATTAGTCTCCGTAAGGATCATGACATCCGGAGCAACAATATCCAGTATACAGCGAAACAGTTTTACCATATCGTGGGTCTGCCTGAGATGAACGCAGTTTGTTCCAATCTCTTTCCATAAATAGGCAATTGCATCGAGTCTCAGAATAGTTGCGCCCCGGCTAACATAGAAAAGCAGAACATCAACCATTTTTTCAAGCACATCAATGCTTTTAAAATTAAGATCTATCTGATCACTGCTGAATGTCGTCCAGACATTAACATTCTTTCCAGATTTTTTTGTAAATTCAGTTAAAAGCGGCAGAGATCTGGGCCTCGTAACTCTGGAAAGGTCGCTCAGCGGGTCTGTCTCAATTGCAAGGTCTTCAAATCCTTTTTCTTCGCATAAATATTTTTCAAACCATTTGCTCTTTGAAGAAATATGATTCAGCACATAATCAAACATGAGCTGGAAATCATTCCCCAGTGATTTAACATCCTCCCAGGTTCCAAGTTCCGGATTCACTGAATAAAAATCTTTAACGGAAAAACCGTCATCAGAAGAATATGGGAAAAAAGGAAGAATATGTATTGTTGAAAATACATCTTTAAAATACTTTGAAGCAAAGGTTTGGAATGATTTTAAGGGAGATTCCGCATCTGAACAAAGAGAATCACCGTAAGTTATTAAGACCACATCTTCCTGAGAAAAATACTCCTGCTTCTTTTTTTCTCTCCCCGGAAATTTTTCCATTAAGGCATAAATCCTCTTAAAAACCAGGGCACCATTTTCTATGCCGTATATTTGATTCAAAATACTCTTAACAGCATCAATTGAAGCCATTATTCTACCTCCTGCTGCAAATGAGACCTTCAGAAAATGTTCAAACCTGCGCAACCATTTTTTCATACCTTCTTTTGCATGTTTTTACAATAAATGCCTTTTTCCTCATCTTAAAATAAAAGTAATATTGTCATGTTTTCAAAAGTTTGATAACTACTACAAGCATAAACTTAACCGGACAAAAAAACTTAATCCTTGAACTATTTTTGCCGACCAAAAAGGAAAAATCGACAATGAATGATATTAATGAAAAAATAGCGGGTGACCCTTATTTAAATTTTTTAGGAATCAGTATTGATAAGGTTGAAAAAGGCTATGCTTTGTGTTCGGTTACCATTACAAAGGACATGTTTAACTTCATTGGCGTGGTTCATGGCGGCTTTATATTCAGCCTGGCTGATGTGGCATTTTCAGCTGCTTCAAACAGCGATCATTTTCCATCTTACGCTCTTGACATCAGCGGTTCGTTTTTTAAAACAGCAAAAATAGGGGATTTAATTACAGCAGAAGCAAGATTAATACACACCACCAGACGAACCGGCATGTATAGAATGGAAGTATTTAATAGCAGCGAGCTTATCGCCACTTTCAACGGGACAGTATTCAAAAAAACTTAAATGAACAGCCAATAATGAT
>CAYYMU010000111.1:0-7098 GCA_964472445.1 uncultured Desulfobacteraceae bacterium | reverse complement strand
TTGGATCAAGGACAAGGTCGCCGGGTTTTGTGAAATAGAACAGTGTGTGAGCCACCAACTGAGCCGGTATCCGTCCAGGCCCGCCCGCCTCGCCTGAGCGAAAGCATTGAGTGGGGCTAATTGCCTTCTTTGGGCAAGAGCGATGGCGGGCAGGCCAGTCGTCTCCGAATCGTTCATCACATTCGTTAAAATTCCACTGGTTCCATGTGCGAAGTCCCCAGCCAAGCTCTTTGAATTTTTCCTGATCCGTTTTTCCTTCTAATCGCAACGCCCAGACAAGCGGAAGATCCATGTGGTAATGCCTTGCAATATAATCCATGTCATGGCCCTGAGAAAGCAAATTATTAATTTCGCCAAAATTGGCATTATTAATAATTTGTGCAACCCTGCCCTGGCTTATCCCAACTATCTCCGCAATCTGTTCTTGGACCCGGCCAAGGCGGTTTAATCAGATGATAATGATTTCCCGGCCAGCCCTTTGTCGCGCTCTAATATCCGAGATCCAGGTGTTGACGGTTTGCTGAATTACTCCTAATTTTTCTGCGAGGGCTGATTCAGTCCACTTACATTCCCGCCCGCCTCGCCTGAGCGAAAGCATTGGCCGGTCTGTCTGTATCCTCTGGGTGAGAGCGATGGCGGGCGGGCCGGATCTGAAGTGGCTATCTCCCGGGCGATTCGCTTTTTATCGCCTGGACTTAAACGATCGCCATGGCTGATGTTAGATACTGCCCCCTCAAGGAGAAACGCCACTTTGTTTTTCTCGTAATCAAGTGGTTTGTCCTTCCATTCAACGGCCGGAATCTTCTTGATCCCCTTTTCCTTAAACGCAAACCAGCGGTGGATGCCATCTACAATTACAGTCGCTTCATGCCTACCGGCAGGCAGAACAATTGTTTCATTGCCATCTGCATAGTTGAAGACCCTTTGAATCCTGATCGGCGGAAATTGAGCCCCGATCTCAAGGGCTTCAACATAGGAACTGATGGTCTTGTCGCTCTTGCTCCCTCTCGGGTAGATAAACCGGTCCCAGGTTAAATCGGAGATATTGACTTCCATCGGCCCTCCAGATCAACTTTTAATGTTGAATTGAAAGATTTTGCCCTCTGCCCCTCTGTGCCTGATCTTCACACTAATTACATCCTTATTCGCCCTGCGTCTTCCAGTTGTAGGGGCGGTTCGCGAACCGCCCCTACGGTTGTGCAATTCAATAATGCCGTGGAAATGATTGGGCATTACAATAAATTTACCCAAATCAATATATTCATATTGTTGCTTTAACCATTCCCATGTTATTTTAACAATCCTTCCGTATTCATTCAAAACCATTTCCCCATTTTTAATTTCCCCGAACACACACAAACGGTTTTGCGTGCAAATGGTTATAAAATATAATCCCGCCTGTGAATAATCATATCCTTTTAATCGAATGGAACGGCGGTGATGAAGATCAGGATCATGTTTCATGTTTTGTTTCGAGTTAATCCATTGTGATTCGTGTAGGTTGGTGACGATGGCCAGAGCAATCTACGGGACGTTCGTGCAGAACGTTCATAACTCTAAAACAATGCCATCGATATCCGGTTTTACCTCTGTGATCAGACGGCATCACGGATGCCTTGCACCAAAAATATGCATCATGAATGCCTTGCTCCAGAATAAACGAGTACTCAGCAGCAAACTATGGAGCAAGCAAACCGTGTTTGCGTTAATACGATGGCAATCCACCGCAGGGGACATTCAGTTTTCTAAAGCATACCCTATCCGGTTTTACCTCTGATACCATCAATTGTAAGTTTCAGGCTTTTCTGCCATGGCCTGGCTTTAATACCAAAATTATTTTCTATCAGAGAACAGTCAAGTGCGGAAAAAACAGGCCTTTTTGCTGGTGTTGGATAATCAATAGTCTTTATGGGTTCGATTTTTTGCAGCATTTTTTCATCATACCTGCCTGCAAAACTAAATACAGCTTCTGCCAGGTTATACCAGGTTGTAGTACCCTTTCCGCAATAATGGTAAGTTCCCCACTTTATCTCCGAACTCCTTATTATCTGGCCTGCAATTGTTAAAATAACATTTGCCATATCATCAGCACTGGTAGGGCATCCGTACTGGTCAGCCACAACCTTTATAATTTCTTTTTCTTTTTCGAGTCTCAGCATTGTTTTAACAAAATTTTTACCATGTATCCCATACATCCATGAGGTTCGAATTATAATATGCTCCTTTAAATGCAACCGCACTCTGGTCTCACCCTGTTCTTTGCTTTTGCCATAAACACCTATTGGCGAAACCTGATCGCTTTCAATATATGGAGATCCTTTACTCCCATTAAAGACATAATCAGTTGAAATATGAATAAGGGGTATATTTGCATCTGCACAAACTCTGGCAAGATTATCCGGCCCATCACTGTTTACCGCAAATGCAGGCTCGGGCTCAGATTCCGCCTTGTCAACATTAGTATAGGCAGCAGCATTAACTATAAGAAATGGATGATAAGCAGAACATATGCTCTTAACCTGAACAATGTCTGTTATATTTACTTGAGGAAGATCAACACCGATTATCTCAAAATCAGAGAACTCACCCTGTCTTTTAATCTCCCATCCAAGCTGCCCCTCTGATCCAACTAATAAAATTTTAATATTCTTCTCCTTTTAAGTGTCAGGTGTTAAGTATAATTTTAAGTTCACGGTTATGGTTGCAGTCTGATTTCCGAAAAACGGGGAAGGAGTTTATCCTTTTCAGAAACAATCGGGGCATTAACCGGCCAGTCAATACCAAGGTCCGGGTCAGACCAGATTATTCCCCTCTCGTCATGCTGAGAATAAAGATCTGAACATTTATATAAAAAATGAGCTGTCTTGCTAATTACGCAAAAACCGTGTGCAAAGCCTTCAGGTATAAACAGCTGGCGTTTATTTTCTTCCGATAAATGAACTCCGACCCATTTCCCGAATGTTGATGAATCAGGTCTGATATCAACAGCCACATCAAATATTTCACCTGTAATTACCTGAACAAGTTTTGCCTGAGCATGCTTTTTCTGAAAATGAAGTCCTCTCAAGGTACCTTTCACTGAAAAGGAAAGATTGTCCTGAACAAAAATACATTTAATGCCATATTGTTCATATCTCTTCTGGTTGTAGGTCTCTGCAAAAAAACCACGATTATCTTCAAATATATCGGGCTCAATAATTACTACATCCTTAATTTGCGTAGTTATGATATTCATACATCAAACATCCTTTGATGGCTTCGTAAAAAGGCTTCAGGCTGCTCTCTAAGCGTCTAATCCCCTGCCACCTGTACTAATTATATCCATTAAATACTTGCCGTAATCGTTTTGCAGGAGAGGTTGGGCCAGTTTTTCCACCTGCGCTTCATCAATGTAACCATTATTATAAACTATCTCTTCAATACATGCTACTTTAAGCCCCTGTCTGTTTTCAATGGTTTCTATGTAGTTAGAGGCCTGCATAAGTGATTTATGCGTTCCTGTATCCAGCCATGCTATACCCCTGCTGAATCTTTCCACATGAAGCTTTCTCATTTTAAGATATGCTGTGTTAATATCGGTAATTTCAAGCTCTCCCCTTGGAGAAGGTTTAATGCCTGCAGCTATATCAAGAACCTGGTTGTCATAAAAATACAGTCCGGTCACAGCATAATTCGACTTTGGTTTTTGAGGTTTTTCCTCTATACTGATAACTTTACCTGATTCATCAAAATCAACAACCCCGTAGCGCTCAGGATCTTTAACCCGATATCCGAAAACAGTTGCTCCATCTTTTCTTGATTTTGCCGTGTTTAAAAGACCAGTCATGCCGTAACCGTAAAAAATATTATCTCCGAGAACCATACAAACACTGCCGTTTCCCACAAATTTTTTTCCAATGATAAATGCCTGCCCCAGGCCTTCCGGACGTGGCTGCTCAGCATAAAAAAAGGATATACCCCACTGGGATCCGTCACCCAGGAGTTTCTTGAAAAGCGGCAGATCCTGAGGCGTGGAAATTACGAGAATTTCTCTGATCTTTGCAAGTAAAAGCACTGAAAGAGGATAATAAATCATTGGTTTATCGTAAACAGGAAGAAGCTGCTTACTGACAACCCTGGAAATAGGATATAGCCTTGAGCCAGATCCGCCTGCAAGTATAATTCCTCTCATAATTATAGCCTTTATTTATAGGTTTTTAAAAACTGATGGTGTCGTAAAAAGTCCCATCTACTGTGTTGTAGTGTTTTTTCAGATCCTCGACATACTATATGTATGCCTTCGGTTCTGAAAAAACACTATGCCTTGTATATGAACCCTGGTCGCCTCCGGCGCCGCCAAAGGCGGGTAAACCTTTTTACTTAGCCATCTACAGTTAAATTCGTGACTTTTTACGGATTCATCAAAAACTGATTTTTGTGTTCTTTTATTTTACCCTGAAAAACCTGGTCCTTTGGGCCAAGTCAGAGTTGTTCGGCTCTGCCTGAAAAAATGTCACGACAGGTTAAAGTGAGCTAAAGTTAAGAATTTATGTCAATTATATAAAATAAGTGGAGCGACCCGCCCGCCTCGCCTAAGCGAAACGACAAAAGGACGAAGATCATGAGTATAGCTCGCGATGGCGGGCAGGAGCGACTCCTTAACTTTAGGCACTTCAGGCACTTTAGGCACTTTTAACTTGTGCGGTTTTAAGTAAAACAGCCCATTTCAGGGGTAAACCAAAGCTTGCTCCTTTGGGCCGGAATTCTTTACTTAATCCTTAATGTTTCTCCGAGTCTTGGCACAACTGCTGAAAAACCTTCATTTCTAAGGTGATCCGCAAAAGCAATAGACTGATTCTCTTCTCCATGAACAACAGCAATTTTCTTTACGCGTAAATTAGACTCTCTTAGAAATCTGAGCATTTCATCTTTATCAGCATGAGCGCTGAATCCTCCCAGCCTTTTAACATGGGCTTTAAGCGGATAAGTTTTGTTGAGGAATTTAAGCTCTGGAGGAAGACCTTTTCTCCCGGATTCCTCATATGACTGACCGCTTTCTAATATGCGTCTGCCAAGAGTGTTCTGGGCCATATAACCAACGATAAGGATGGTATTTTTTTCATTATGAATCTTGTAACGCAAATGATGCAAAATACGTCCGGCCTCACACATTCCAGAAGCAGCTATAATAATTTTTTGTTGTTCATCACGCATAAGCTCCATTGATTCATCAACCGATCCCACAAAATGCACCTGATCAAACATAAAAGGATTTTTACCGTGCTTTAAAAAAGTTTCATTTGTTTCCATGTCATAAACTTCCGGATGTTCGCCATAAACTCTGGTCAATTTAGTTGCAAGGGGGCTGTCAACATAAACCGGCCTCCGCGGCACTTCTCCTTCATCATAAAGTTGATGTAAAAAATATATAAGTTCCTGTGCGCGGCCATATGCAAAACTTGGTATTAAAACAGTTCCTCCTCTGTTAAAAGTTTCAACAAGCACTTCCTTTAATTGCTGTTTTAAATTTTTTACAGGGTCGTGCAAACGATTGCCATATGTACTCTCCATAACAAGCAAATCTATATCTCTGTCTTCATCCCTGAATTTCAGTGTAGGATTTTTTAAAATAGGTGTATCAAATCTGCCTATATCGCCGGTATAGCAAATCGTATAAGAATTACCATTTTCACGTGTTTTGATTATTGAAAAAGCTGATCCAAGAATATGGCCTGCATCATAGAACGTGCAGGTCGCATTTTCCCCAATCGTCACTGGCTCACGATATGGATAACCATTAAAATATTTAAGTGACTCCTGTGCGTCGGCAATATTATATAAAGGACTTACGCCTTCCATATGGTATTTCTTAATATATTCGTTAATTTTTTCCGTGTTAAGAGTATTATGATTGCCCTTTAAGATTTTTCTTATCTTATCATTATCTTTGCCTGATTTGTTTCTCTTGTTAGAGCCTGCAGCCATTTGATATAAATATGAACGAACATTTTTATAATTAAGATAATTTGCATCTGATTCCTGGATATGGGCAGAATCAGTAAGCAGATATTCACAGGCATCAGCCGTGGCCCGAGTACAAATAATATTTCCGCCGAATCCATTCTTTGTCAGCAGGGGAATGCGGCCTGAATGATCTATGTGAGCATGCGAAAGCACTACATTTGTAATAATCTTAGAGTCAAAGGCAAGCACTCTGTTTTTTTGTTCGGTCTCCTTCCGTCGCCCCTGGAACATTCCACAATCCAGCAGTATCCTGCTGGTGTCTGTTGTAATAAGATGCATCGAACCAGTAACTTCCCTTGCCGCGCCATAAAATGTTATATGCATATCAATACTCCTCTATTCCTCTAATCCCTTATTCCTCTGACGCCAAATCACCGACAACTGACCAGTTAATATCATATAACCCTTTGTTTACAGATACAATATGTCTGTTAAAAAAAAAATGCTCAACAAGCCACTTTTTGTTCATATAGTCTATTGCGAGACTTTTTTCATCAACAACCCGCGCAATCCTGCATTTTGAAAGATCCTTCAGACCTGTTCCAACTGCTTTAAGCACAGCCTCTTTGGCTGTCCAGTAACGAAAAAACAGTTTGAATTTATCCCCATCGGCAAGTCCCCATTCTCTGGGATCCGCTACTTTCTTAAAAAGAGATTCTGAACAAGTCTTTATTTCTTCTATATCAATACCGATTTTTGCATGAGCTACCACTGCAGCGACATATGAAGGCTTATGCGAAAGGGACCAGTAATTGCCTCTGCAGCAAATGGGAGCGCCGTTTTTATCCTTTAAAAGATCGCCTAAACGAATACAGCTCTTCCGGGCGGATATTTCAAGAGCACACCTTGCATGACTGCTGAGATACGCAACCCTGTCTTTACTGGAAAGATTTTTCTTATTATAAGGAACGGCAAGTATAACCGGATAAATAGTATTCAACTCACTCCCCGCAAAATGAAAAATTAAAATTAGTGCTTTTATAATTTCTTCGTGATCTTCGTGGTGAAAAAAACATAATATATCGTAACAACTCAGCCAACGATCTACGCTGATTATCACGGATATTTTTTCTTTTGTTATCATATAACTATTCA
>CAYYMU010000110.1:0-7200 GCA_964472445.1 uncultured Desulfobacteraceae bacterium | reverse complement strand
GAAAATTGGACAATGAACCCATAATTATACGTAATCGTATTTAAGAATACGTGTATGTAATATCGTCTAACAAAAGGAAATATAAATAAATGCAAAAAATCGCCATATATCCAGGTTCTTTTGATCCGGTTACAAATGGGCATATCGATATTATAAAAAGAAGCATTAAGGTCTTCGACAAAGTTATCGTAGCTATTTTAAATAATTCTGCTAAGGAATTTCTTTTTACTATTGAAGAACGAATCAAGATGCTTGAAGAAAGTTTAAACGGTTTTTCAAATATTGAAGTAAATAAATTTGGCGGGCTTCTCGTAGATTATGCCAAAACACAGAAAGCTGATACCATAGTTCGTGGAATGCGGGCTGTATCTGATTTTGAATATGAATTTCAGCTTGCTCTGATGAACCGCAAACTGAACAAGGATATTCAGACAGTTTTTTTTATGCCCGGTCTGCGATGGATTTTTACAAGTTCATCAATAATAAAGGAAGCAGCACGCTTAGGCGGCGATATTGAAGGAATGGTGCCGCCGGGGGTTAATAAGAAATTAAAAGAAAAATTCGGTTTTGTGTAGGGGAAAAACAATGTCTATACCTTTTTCAAAAAACGCAAGAACTGTCCTTGAAAACCGTTACCTGAAAAAAGATCTAAAAAGCAAGGTAATTGAAACCCCTGAAGAGATGCTTGCAAGAGTGGCAAAAATTATTGCTTCTGCAGATAAAATCTTCGATCCTGAGGCTGATATTGATAAAACAGAGCAAAAATTTCTGAGGCTTTTGAGCAACAGATGGTTTTTACCCAACTCCCCTACGCTTATGAATGCAGGCAGACGTCTTGGGCAACTTGCCGCCTGTTTTGTTTTACCTGTTGAAGATTCAATGGAAAGCATATTTGAAACATTGAAACATACCGCAATAATACACAAAAGCGGAGGGGGTACAGGATTTTCTTTTTCAAGAATTCGTCCTGAAAACGATATGGTCCTGTCAACCGCCGGTATTTCAAGCGGACCTATTTCATTTATGTCTGTTTTTGACGTGGCCACTGAAACCGTAAAACAGGGGGGCACCCGCAGAGGCGCTAATATGGCTGTTTTACGTGTGGATCATCCTGATATCGAAAATTTTATAAACTCAAAAAACGACTTGAGCATATTGAATAATTTCAACATTTCGGTTGCCATACCAAAAACATTCATGGACGCACTCAAAAAAAATTCTGATTATGATCTTATAAATCCAAAAACAGGCAAGGTTGTTAAACAGGTTTCCGCAAAAAAAATATTTGACATGATTGTTGCATCTGCCTGGCAGACAGGAGAACCAGGAGTAATATTTATTGATCGCATAAACCAGGATAATCCAACACCAGATCTGGGCTTTATTGAAGCCACTAACCCCTGCGGCGAACAACCTTTGCTGCCCTATGAATCGTGCACACTTGGTTCTATTAATCTTTCTGAAATGGTAACAAAAAACAGTCTTAATTTAAGCAGATTAAAAAAAACTGTTCATTCTTCAGTCCATTTTCTCGACAATGTAATAGACGCAAATAAATATCCTCTTAAACGTATTGAAAAAATGAGCAAGGGCACAAGGAAGATTGGTCTGGGAGTAATGGGTTTTGCCGACATGTTAATAAAGCTGGGAATTCCTTACAATTCCGACAGGGCTGTTGCCCAGGCGGAAAAAGTAATGTCAGTGATTTCTGAAGAATCTAAAAAGGCATCTGCTGATCTTGCCGGAAAACGCGGAAATTTTCCATATTACAAGGGAAGCATATTTGACAAAGCCTCATCTCCATACATGCGAAATGCAACCACTACTACAATTGCTCCAACAGGCACTATCAGTATAATTGCTGATACTTCAAGCGGAATAGAACCTGTTTTTGCCGTGGCATACGCAAGACATGTGCTTGATGGAAAAACTTTTCTGGAAATACATCCGCTTTTTATTAAAACAGCAAAAAAAGAAGGATTTTACAGCAAAAAACTTTCTTCTGAAATAGCAAAAACCGGTTCCATACAGTCGGTTAAATCTGTTCCTGACCATATAAAAAAGATTTTCAGGACTTCTCACGATATTTCAACTAAATGGCATGTTAAAATTCAGGCTGCATTTCAGAAATATTCGGATAATGCTGTTTCCAAAACAGTCAATTTTCCAGCAGATGCCACAAAAGAGGATGTTAAAAATGTATATCTTTCTGCTTATAAAAGCGGATGCAAAGGCGTAACAATATATAGATACGGAAGCAGAAGCCATCAGGTTTTAACTTTTGGTAAAGATAAAAAGAAATCTGCAATAGTCCCAAGACCAAGGCCCATGCGCACTCAAGGCATTACAGAAAGAATCAGCACAGGCTGCGGCAAACTATATGTTACTATAAATTTTGACGAAAAAGGAATGTGCGAGGTCTTTGCTCAGATGGGCAAAACAGGGGGGTGCGCCTCGTCTCAGATAGAAGCGGCAGGCCGATTGATATCACTTGCCCTGCGATCTGGAGTAAATATTAATGCCATTATTAAACAGCTCGTAGGCATTCGATGCCCTTCTCCTGCATGGCAAAACGGAAAAATGGTTCTATCCTGTCCTGATGCAATAGCACAGGTGTTGAAAAAGGTAACCAATTCAGATTTTAATGAAATAGATCCGGCATCTTATATGTGCCCGGAATGCGGCAGTGCTTTATTTCATGAAGAGGGTTGTCTTATCTGTCATTCATGCGGTTTTTCAAAATGCAGTTAGTCGATGAACATCCAACATCGAACGCCCAACACCCGCCTGCCATGCATTTTACAAAGGATGGTAGTATGATTCATTGTCATATGGCCAAGGCATAAGGACATTCCGCCAAGGCTACCTAAAGGCATTGCGGGCAGGTCGAATTTTGAATAAGGTATTCTGACAATTTATAACCTGGCGGGCAGGAGCGATTTCATCATTCGATGTTCAACGTTCAATGTTCGATGTTGGACGTTCAAGAAAAAATAACCTGTATCCTATCATACCGAATTCATTAAGCATAAAATGGAGATCCCTATACTATCAAACTAAACTTTGAATTTTCACAATATAACCTGAACTCGCAACATAACGTCCTGCAAGTCTCCGGCAGATCCTCTCCTGCCATGCTATTTTCACAGAGTATCTGCCAGGTGTTTCTGCCAGGCCAGCATCATGCTGATTTCGCCATAGGAGTAATCATCTCCCAGGGCAGTTTTTACTTCACTGACGGAATTGCTGTGATCTACAGCAAGCTCCTTTTCAATGGCCTGTTGTTTTTCAGGTGAAAGCAGCTTGTTGATATCCAACTTGCCTTTCTCCACAAAAAAACTCAAATGCCCTTCAATGGTAGCTTGTACCAGGCCTCTTTCTTTTGCTATCCCGTCAATAGTTAATCCCTTATTGAACATATCGAAACTTGTCTGTTTCGTGTCGGAATGCTGAGCCTCATTTTTTTTCACTCCGCTTTCTTTTGGGCGTTTTTTAACCTCCGGCAGTACGACATTGTCTATTCCGTGTTTTTTGCGATAGGTCAAAACCAGTTCCACAAGTTCTTTGCCGTATTTCTCAATGGTTTTCTTGCCGACTCCTTTTATTTTCTTTAGATCAGCAATATTGTCTGGCAGGCATACCACAATCTGGATTAATATCCGTTGATGTAAAACCTGAAAATGGGCGACTTCTTCTTCTTTGGCCTTGCGGAAACGCCAGTCTTTCAGTGTCTGAAACAGCTCCGGATGGGCAACGTCCGATTCGGTGTAGGCCGGGGGGCGGCGCTTTTTTGCTTTTTCAGGGGTAAAATCAATTTCAACCACTGAAACAGCGCGCAGTAAACTTGAGGGTGAAAATCCTTTTTCACAGCACTGTATTCCAGATACTTTTACGGCAATTTCTTTTTTGAGATTACTCAGGGCATTGCCAATCTTTTTGCGGAGTTCAGTATTATCTGTTTCAACGTGCAATTTTGGCACTGACTCCTCAAAAATTTCAATAAACCTTTCCTGAAACCATATGGATGCTTTGCTGATCCGTTCCAAAATAACTGCATCTGACTCGGGCAAGCCGCCATCCGTAAAAATTGTGCACAATTGCCCCTTAAACTTTTCACTGACAAAAAAATATCTTTCGCAGCCTTTTTCTCCAGTTGGCGGATATCTTCAATGCCTGAAACCTGAACTACTCCGGCGTTACCTGTCAAAAGCCGGACAAGATAGTTGAGATTGTTGCGCAATAGTGAAAAATCAAAACAATCAAGCAACAACTGCTGCTGATAGCTGATTTTGTCAGCCTGAAGCCGGCTTTCGGACGGCGGGTTCTGGTGAGCGTTTTCGTCAAAGCACATTATTGCTTCATCCGTTTCCACTCCACGAGATGAGATGGGAGAGCTCAGCACCATGCCCTCTAGAGTTTTACAACGGCTTAAGGCCACGTAAACCTGACCATGGGCAAAAGCTGCTTTGGCATCGATAATAGCCTTTTCAAAAGTCAGCCCCTGACTCTTGTGGATGGTGATGGCCCATGCAAGTTTCAGTGGGTATTGCTCGAATTTACCGATTATATCTTCTTCGATTTCCTTATTCTTTTCGTTCAGAGTGTATTTGATGTTTTCCCAGATGATTGGTTCAACCACGATTGCCTGTTTGTCGCCGGGGCAGATAACGTGGATGTTTTTGCTCGAAATTTTGGTTATTTTGCCGATTTTACCATTATAATAGAGTTTTTCAGGAGAAGGATCATTGCGCACAAACATCACCTGTGCCCCCTTTTTAAGCAGAAGAGTGGCCAGTGTCGGATAGATATGTTCAGGAAAATCTCCGGAAATTTCAGCTTTGAAACAGTGTTCCTTTTTGGACAGAGCCTGAAGTCTGGTTTGATTGATGGATTCGGCGTTGCGGTTGTGGGTAGTCAGGGTAATATAGCCCTGATCTTTGCCAGGTTTAAAATCTTGAATATAACGCTGATTAAGATCCGCAATGGATGATGCATCAAGCCGGTTGTCACGTACCCTATTCAGAAGCTTGATGAAACTAACGTCTGACTGGCGATAAATATGCTTCAGTTCAATGGTAAGCAGTTCGGTAAGCCCAAGCGCTTTGCTGCTGAAAAAATAAACCGACTCATAATATTCCCGCAAAATGCGCCATTCATCTTGTTTTGCCACAGGAGAGAGCTGATGCAGATCGCCGATCACAAGCAGTTGCACCCCTCCAAATGGCTGATTATTAAGGCGATGGCGACGCAGCGCAGCATCCACCGCGTCTAATAAATCGGCCCGTACCATACTTATTTCGTCAATCACCAGCAAATCAAGGCTTTGTATAATTCGCTTTTTTTCTCTGCTGAACCTGAACTGTCGCTGCTTATTGCCCTCGTATGTTTCGCTGCCCGGCACAAATGGGCCAAATGGCAACTGAAAAAAAGAATGGAGTGTTACCCCGCCTGCGTTGATAGCCGCAACACCGGTTGGAGCAGTGATAATCATCCGCTTAGCCGTGTTCTTATGTAAATTATGGAGAAAGGTTGTTTTGCCGGTGCCCGCTTTACCTGTCAGAAAAATATTGCAGCCGGTGTGCTGAACAAAATCGTTGGCGAGTTGCAGTTCATTGTTTATGGTAGACATGGGTTTCCTGATCATTGGCATTCTTGAATGAATTTACTTGTTTTTTCTTAATTGTCGAGTTGTAAACCCGAGCCCTTTGCAAAACCTCCCCTTTTGCCCAATTTCTGCGTCAGGTTTAAGAATAATCTTGAGTTTTGAGTTTTTAATTTTGAATGAAAAAAAAACGGTTTCTATCTCATCAGATTTTTATATGCTTTGCGACTATATATTATCTGTAATATACTGATCAAAAGAAATACTTGATAATTACAAATCCTCCGACAAGAAGAACTGTAAAGACAACAGCCAGTATATTGAAATATTTTTCGATAAAAGCCTGAATTCCAGAACCAAAGCGGTATATCAGCCATCCAACAAGAAAAAAACGTAATGATCTTGAAATTAGCGAGGCTAATATAAAAACAGAAAAATTAATGCCCAGGGCTCCTGCGGAAATTGTAAACACCTTGTAGGGGATAGGCGTAAATCCGGCAACACCGATTGCCAGAGCATCATATTTCATGTAAAGGTGCTGTATATATTCCACCCTGGCAGTTAAGCCGTAAAAGCTTATAATTTTCTCCCCTATGCCGGCCATAAACTGCCATCCAATCAAATAACCCAGACATCCTCCAAGTACAGAACCTGCGGAACATACAAATGCATAGTAAAATGATTTTTTTGGTATTGCCACGGAAAGGGCTATCAGAAGAATGTCCGGAGGAATCGGGAAAAAAGAGGATTCACAAAAAGAAAGAAGAAATAAGGCCCATGTCCCATATGCTGTTTCCGCCCAGTGAAGTATCCAGGAATAAAGCCTTCGAAGCATTTACTGATGTCTCCAGCCATGCTCGCCTAATAGTTTCACAAACCTGCATCCGCCAAGACATGTTTTTTGGATACTGTGTGTATCCTTATATATTGTAATCAATTCCTGCGAATACTGATCTCCAACCGGTATTACCATGCGTCCGCCAATTGACAGTTGTTCTATAAGAGTTTCGGGAATTTGCGGAGCGCCTGCTGTAACAATAATAGCATCAAAAGGGCTTTCAGCCTTCCATCCCACAGTACCATCGGAATATCTGGCTACTATGTTATGATAGTGAAGTTTGTCAAAAAGCTTACGGGTTTTAATAAAAAGCGAATTTATTCTTTCAATGGTATATACTCTAAATGCAATTTCAGCCAGAATTGCTGCCTGATATCCGGAGCCTGTGCCGATTTCAAGCACCCTGTCATTTTTATTCAGCTGCAGGGCCTGCGTCATTTCTGCTACAATATATGGTTGCGAAATCGTCTGCTGCTCACCAATAGGCAGCGGATAATCACCATATGCCTGATCCATCAAAGCCTCACTTACAAACAGATGCCTTGGGACCTTGCGCATGGCTGCGAGAACATTTATGTCCGTTATGCCTCGCGGTTCAATCTGTTTGCTGAGCATTTGTTCACGCTGGCGCTCAAATTTAAGGGAATCATCTCTCATAATAAATTTTTATCAGACAAGCATTATTTGGTCAATAGTTTAGAAAAATTGGCTCTTCTCCAATTTAGTTGGAGAAGAGGGTCCAAGGATTCAAGGGTTTGTT
>CAYYMU010000109.1:4631-7355 GCA_964472445.1 uncultured Desulfobacteraceae bacterium | reverse complement strand
GTCTTCTCGCCAGAGGCGAGCAAGAATTAACTACAACTAATCTGGAGATGATCCTATGATCATAGCAACTCTTTTGGAAATAGCCCTAAATTACTAATTGACGACTAAGTAAAAAATGAGTACTTAATAATGTAAAAAAAGTCAAGCAATCTTGATGGCTTCGTAAAAAGTCCCATCTACTGCGTTGCAGCTTTTTACGACACCATCAAAATTTCAGGTTAACATTTAAACAGCAAAATACTGATGAAAAAAAATAAAATATGGCAGCCAGGCATAAGCCCAAAAGAAAATATTCATCAGATTATCACCCGCCTCAAACAGCTTCAGGGTGAACCTAATCAAATTGCCATGGGAATGGGAATCGGTATTTTTGTTTGTGCGACCCCGACTTTTCCATTTCAAACTTTCCTGGCAATAGCCCTTGCCTTTATTTTAAGGGGAAGTAAAGCATCTGCTATAATCGGCTCATGGCTTGCCGCGCCTGCAATACCTTTTTTTTATATTGGAAGTTATAAATTAGGCACATTTATTTTAGGCTATTCAATCCCGGTTACTCTGGATTCACTGTCGATCTCAAAACTTGCAGATATGGGATGGGGTGTAGCTACTGTAATGTTAACAGGGGGAACTGTGATAGGACTTTTACCCGGAATTGCCGGATATTTAATCACATATCATATTTTTAAAAAAATACGCTCACGAACATCTTCGCCTGAAAAAACATGAGCTTTTTCAATAAAATTTCGCTGAACTGAGGCAACATAATGACATCGCCAAAAACAATTCTTGCGGCCCATAATCTGCATCCCAAAAAAAAATTCGGGCAAAATTTTTTACATGACCCCTCTTCTGCGGAACGGATAGTGACCCTTTCTAAAATTACCGCAGAAGATGTTGTTCTGGAAATCGGCGCCGGGCTTGGCTCTCTTACAATACCAGCAGCAAAAGCAGCAAAAAAACTTTATGCAGTTGAAAAGGATGGCAGATTAATCAATCTTTTGAAAACAGAAATTTTTGCAAACAGACTTTCAAATGTTGAATTAATAGAAAAAGATATAATGAAATTTGACATCAAAAATATGGCAGAAAATGCCGGCAAAAAAATAACCGTTATTGGAAATCTTCCCTACAACCTTTCTTCTCAGATCATTATAAGGCTTATTCAACTCAGATCTGTTTTAGTTAAAGCAGTTTTTATGTTTCAGAAAGAACTTGCGCAACGCATCACTGCTCAGCCGGGCAGAAAAGATTACGGCCGGCTTACTGTTATGCTTAACTACTGCACAACCATAAAAAAACTGGCTGATTTTGAGGCACATCAATTTTTTCCAAAACCAAAAGTTGATTCACAGCTTCTTGAAATAGGGTTTCCGGAAACCATAAAATATCCTGCAGATGATGAAGAATTGCTTTTCAGGGTCATAAAAGGAGGATTTTGCCAGAGAAGAAAAACCCTTAGAAATGCTCTGGCAGGAAGCGAAATGGATATTGATACAAAAACAGCGCAAAACATGCTGGACGAGGCAGGCATAGATTCTTCCCTGCGTGCCGAGGCCCTGACAATCTCTCAGTTTGTCACATTAAGCAATACATTTAAAAGGCTGCAAAGTCTCTAACATGACTTTTTAAGCCATTCTGCAAGACGCCTGAGACCTTCTTCTGTTGATACACGGGGAACATAACCAAGATCTTTTCTGGCAGCGCTTATGTCAAACCAGTGGGCTGTGGAGAGTTCCTCTGCCACAAAACGCGTCATTTGCGGCTCCCCGGACAGATTAAACAATCTGTAGCAAACCTCAAAAACAGCACCTGCCAGCCATGCTGTTCTTCTCGATATTGAATGTTTTACAGGGGCAAGGCCTGCTGCTTTTAAAATATTATTTACCATATCCCAAAGCAAAACAGGTTGTCCCTGGCTTATAAAATAAACTCTGCCTGAAAGCCTGTGGTTTTCTTCCAGTCTGTCTGCAGCCAGAATATGAGCGTCAGCGGCATTGTCTATATAGATAGTATCTACAAGGTTTTTGCCGTCTCCAACCCTGACAAGACTTTCTGCTCTGGAAATAATTCTCGGCACGAGATGATTATCTTCCGGGCCCCATATTAAATGGGGCCTTAATATAATTGTCATTAAACCATTTCTTGCGGCTCTTATAACAGACTGCTCTGCAATTGCCTTTGTTTTTGGATAATGAGCATGAAACTTATTCGGATAACCAATTGACTCATCAATTCCCTGCATGTCTGTTCCGTTAAAAACAGCACTTGGAGAGCTTGTATAGACAAGCCTTGGAACCTTATGCTTAATGCAGGCGCCAATAACATTTTCAGTGCCCGTAACATTGGTTTTAAAATAATCCGAATAATCGCCCCAGACTCCTGCCTTTGCAGCAACATGAAAAACAAGATTAACCCCTTTGCACGCTTTCTCAACAGCATCTTTATCGACTATATTGCCTTGAACCTGCTCAATGCCCAGAGATTCAAGCTCCTGGTAAAAACTGCGTGAAAAACTGCGGACGTGATCACCTCTTTCTACAAGACGTCTTATTATAGCCTTGCCTAAGAAACCTCCGCCTCCTGTAACGAGAACTTTCTGTGCCGCTTTTCTTGTCATATATTTTCCCCAAGGCTTGAACAAAATTGAACATTTTTCAAAGGTATCGCATTGATATTGACAACAAATTCAGTAAAATATACTATAATCAGAAGAAAAAATAAAGT
>CAYYMU010000109.1:0-4531 GCA_964472445.1 uncultured Desulfobacteraceae bacterium | reverse complement strand
AACTAACGATTGACAATAAATAAAACTTATGCGAAATTTATCAGGTAGATATTTTTATATTTTGTTTGCGGTGAACAGCAATGCTTCGGCATCTTCCATTCCACAGCCCAACAACTGAAAAAGCACTGATTATTTAATAATGCCAACTGAATCTTATATCCTGATTGCCGGATACATTTTAGGCTTTTATATGTCATGGAATATCGGAGCCAATGATGTCGCCAATTCAATGGCTTCTGCTGTAGGAGCCAAGGCGATTACTATTCGCCAGGCAGTATTTATCGCAGGAATCCTGAATATAGTCGGCGCTACATTTATCGGAGCACATGTTACAGACACAATCCGTAAAGGTATTGTATCTACAGAAATTCTCTCTGATCCGCATCTTGTAATTATCGGCGCTTTTTCCGCCTTGCTGTCTGCCGCTCTATGGATAAGTTTTGCCACATGGAAATCTCTTCCTGTATCTACAACACATTCTATTGTGGGAGCCATGATCGGTTTTGGAATAATGGCAGGGGGTTTCTCTGCAATCAAATGGGACAAACTCATTGCTGTAATCATGAGCTGGTTTATATCTCCGTTTTTCAGTCTCATAATTGCCTTTTTAATGTTTAAATTTATTGTAAGACTTATTATATCAAAAGAGGATGCTTTTATAAGGGCGCTTAAATTTTCTCCTTTGTTTATCGGCATTACTTTTTTCGTTGTCATCTTATCATTTCTTTTTAAAACACCTCTTGGGGAAAGACTTTCAGTCAGCACTCCAGAGGCATTGTTCATAGCATTTATTTTTGCCGTAATTTTCGGATTTGCCGGAATGCTGCTTTTAAAACGCTTTATTAAAAACAAAGAAAACGGGGCGGAAGACATATTCAGGAGTATTCAGATTGGGACATCGTGCTATGTTGCCCTGGCTCAAGGTGCAAATGATGTGGCCAATGCAATAGGTCCACTTGCAGTAATTTATTTCCTTGTAAAAACAGGCGATATAGGTGTTAAGGTTCCTGTGCCTTTTTTCCTTCTGTTCTTCGGGGGAATAGGAATTGCCTGTGGAATTGCCATGGCCGGCAGCCGGGTCATGGAAACCGTCGGCAAAAAAATTACTACTCTCAGCAACACACGTGGTTTTTGTGTTGAATTTTCTGCTGCCACAACCGTTCTTGTTGCTTCAAAAATGGGTCTTCCTGTTTCCACAACCCATGCGGCGGTTGGAGGAGTGATGGGTGTTGGGCTCGCACGCGGAATAGCTGCGGTAAATTTCAGAATAATTTTAAAGATCATGCTCTACTGGGTTCTTACCGTACCTGCTGCGGCCATAACAAGTATGATAGTCTTTAAAATACTTAAACTGGTTTTATAAAGGAGATAATTATGCGCATACCTTTATTATCGCTGTTTATCAAATCGCCATTTAGCGGCCTCCTGGAACACGTAGAAAAAGTGATAGAATGTGTATTTGCTTTTCAACAGGCCATGGTGTGTCATTTCGAAAAAGAATGCGCAACCTTTGAAAACCTCAGAGAAAAAGTCAGTAAACTGGAAACTGAGGCAGATATCATCAAGCAACACATACGCAGAAATCTGCCAAAAGGAACCATGGTGAGTGTTGATAAATTTCTACTGTTCAGGTATTTAAAAGAACAGGATACAGTTCCTGACAGAGTAGAAGATGCGCTTGACTGGATTTTTTTTAAACCCGAACCGGGAATTCCGGAAGAGCTTAAAAAAGATTTAATGCTTCTGATTCGCTCAAATATTGATTCTGTCGAGGAAATGCGCAGGATGGTATTAGAAGCAAAAAAGTACTTTGAAACCTTTAATGAAACCCAGCGTAATATGGTCAAAGAAATCATCCGCAACATACGCGGCAAAGAACATGAAGCAGATACAGTGGAGGATAGGCTCAAACAGAAAATTTTTGCGGTGGATTCAGACCCGGTTTCAATCTTTCATCTAATGAGACTGGTTGAAATAATAGGCTCCATAGCAGATCACGCTGAAAACGCGGCCGATCTAATGAGAGCTATGATCGCAAAATAATTAAAGCCTGATGGCGTCGTAAAAAGTTCCATCTACTGTGCTTGTCCGCCTCAGGCGGGTTGCAGTGATTTTTCAGACTCTCAACATACTATATGTATGCCTTCGATCCTGAAAAATAACTACGCCTTGTATATGAACCCTGGTCGCCTCCGGCGCCGCCAAAGGCGGGTAAACCTTTTTACTTAGTGCTTTGATTCGTAAATACGGTGACGTATTTAATATATAGGTGTTAACCCTATATGAGTTGAAGACTTATAAGTGAGCTAAAGTGCCTAAAATGCCTAAAGTTAATGAATGCGCCTTTGGCGCAGCTAATTTTATATAAATTAATGGAGCGAAGCGACACCTTAACTTTAGGCACTTTAATATACTTTAGGCTTCCTGAAAATTGGACAATGAACCTATAATTATACGTAATCGTATTTAAGAATACGTGTGTTAAGGCATCTGCAGTTAAATTCGTGACTTTTTACGATTTCATCAATCTTGGTTAAAAAATTCCTTTTCAACGGAAATATCGCTTTTATTTCTTATTTGTGTCAACCATTCATCAAAAAACCGGGTCCTTTTCTGGCTCAGCAATACTTCCTTTATATCCGCCCTTATCTTATCAAACTCTTTTAAATCAGCATCTTTTCTTTCTTTGAACCTGACTACATAATAGCCCTTTTCCCCTTTGATTACATTTTCAGGCAATTTCATTTTATCGGAAAGATTAAATGCGGTTTCAATAATTTCTTTTTCCGATCCAATATCAGGAACAGGCTCATTCCGCTTAAAAAAACCTGTGCTCTTTAATTCTAAATTATATTTTGCAGCCTCTGCACTCATCAAGACACCTTTTTTTAAACCAGACAAAAGTTCATTTGCATCAGCATTCGCCTTTTTATTCTGCTTATGTTCTATCAGGTCAGCTGTGATTTTTTCTTTTAAATCTTTTAATTCAGATATTTTCTCGGATTGTTTTTCAATTACCTGCAGGATATAATATCCATCCCCAAAATCATGTATATCGCTAATCTCCATATCTGAAAGACCAAAAGCAACGGATGCAAACTCTCTGTGTTTTTCTATGCCTTTAACAGGGCCATCTGCTGTAAAAAAATCTGTTGCCTGCAGCTTGATTTTTTTTTCACCAGCAGTTTCTGCCAGGCTGTCTCCATCAACAACAGTATCAAAAAGAGATTCCGCATCATCATAAGCAAGAGTCCTTGCTCCTTCATAGATAAGTTTACTGCGTATTTTATCTTTTGCTTCATCAAAAGTAACAATCATTTCTTCATTGATTTTTTCAACCTTTATAATATGCCAGCCAAACATCGTGCGAACAGGCTGGCTTATCTCTCCGGATTCCATGGAAAAAGCCTTGTCAGCAAAGGGCTTAACCATTGCCTCTCTTCTGAATGCGCCAAGGCTGCCTCCATTCTCTTTACTAGGGCAGTCGGAATACTTTTTAGCCATATCGGCAAAATTTTTGCCGTCTTTAATCATCTGCAAAATACCAAGGATTTTATTTTTTGCCTTTTCAACAGCTTCCTCACCAGCATCCTTGTCGACTTTTATGAGTATATGCCGTGCTTCAACGGTTTTATACTTTTTAAATTCTTCCTGATGAGATTCATAATAATCATTAATTTTTTTATCGGTAATATTTATCTTTGAGTTATAATTATCCGGATTAAAATGTAAGAAATCGACCTTTACCATGGGTTCTGTTTTATAGTTTTCTTTGTGCTCAGCAAAAAAAGCCTTAATTTCTTCATCATCAGAATTGATATCTTTATATCTGCCCGGTTCGAAAAGGACATAATCTAAGTTTACCGACACATTGCCCCATTTAAACCATTCCATAGCTTCCCCGTCTGAAACCATTACACTGCCCAGTAAAAATCCTCTAAGCTTTTCTATAATCATAAACTCTTTTTGATTAAGCTCAAACTCCTCGGGAGCTAAACCATATCTACTTAAAATACTTTTATAAAGACTCTTGTCAAACACTCCGGATTTCTGAAATGCTTTTATCCTGCCTACAGCAGCAGCAAGCTCCTCACTTGTAACACGAAAACTGAGTTTTTCAGCCTCCTGAAGCAAAAGTTTCTTGTCTATAAGCCTGTTTAAAGCCTGTTTTTTTATCTGAAGCATCTGCAGCATTTCGTCATTTAATTTATTGCCAAATTTCTGACGAAACTGTTCGATAAGGTTGTTGTACTCGCTTTTATATTCTTCAACGGTAACAGAATCTCCATTGACAAGGGCAGCTCTGCCTCCCTTCTGAGCACGAAAGCTTCCAACGCCCCAGAACACAAAAACAATTACTATGACTCCCAATATAACCTTAATCAACCAGCTGCTGGCATAATCCCGCATTAATTTGAGCATTATAATTCACCTTTATCACAATTTGGAATAGTAAAATCTTTCAACTTTGATGAACTCGTAAAAAGTCATTTGTAAGCGACATTGAGCAGTTTTGGAAAAAGATTCGGAT
>CAYYMU010000108.1:0-7367 GCA_964472445.1 uncultured Desulfobacteraceae bacterium | reverse complement strand
CTTGACCCCTTGAATCCTTGGACCCTCTTCTTCAACTAAATTGGAGAAGAACCTTAAATAATAAAAACTACAAATAATTTACAGCGCAAAACTGATGATACAGGTAAAAAATTTAAGCAAAGAATTCGACAAAAAAGACGGGCCTGTTCTTGAGGGGGTTTCCTTTTCCCTGTCTGCTGGTGAAACATTATCAGTCATAGGGCCTTCAGGTTGCGGGAAAACAACACTTCTTTATATAATGGCTGACTTGCTTTCCTCCTCTTCCGGAAGTGTAAAAATTCAAGGGAAAAATAATGGAGGTTCAGACGGCAGGACCTCCTTTATTCTACAGGACTTTGGCCTTTTTCCATGGAAAACCGTATGGGAAAATGTCTCACTTTCTCTGAAACTTCGAAAAAGAAATTTAAAGGATCGCCGTAAGATTACAGACAGCCTTCTTAAAGAGCTGGGAATTGCTTCACTGGCATCCAAATATCCTGCACAACTCAGCGGCGGACAAAAACAACGCGTGGCAATTGCCCGCTCACTTGCTCCTGATCCTGATATTTTGCTGATGGACGAACCTTTTTCTTCACTTGACACACTTAATAGAGAGCATCTGCAAAACATTATTCTTGAAATATGGCAAAAACGCAGGCTAACGTATATCATAGTTACACACAGTGTGGAAGAAGCGGTATTTTTAGGCAATCATATAATGGTCTTAACCGACAGACCGGCAAAAGTTAAAGAGATTATATTTAATTCAAACTTCGGTGCCAAAGCCTGCAGGATAAAGAGCGAGTATTTTAACATGGTTAAACAGGTTCGCAACGTATTGGAAACATGAAAAAATCTATTCAATACATAGCGTCGATATTTCTTCTTTTAATTCTATGGAAAATGATCTCCATGGCTGTTGCCACGCCAATGCTCCCGCCTCCGGAAAAGGCTTTGTTCGCCTTTGCCGGCGTAATTAAAACAAAGATATTCTGGGGACACTTCGCACTGAGCGCTTTTCGTGTTTCATCTGCCATGTCTCTTGCATGGCTTTTTGGTTTTCCTGCAGGTATTTTTCTGGGATATAACCGAAAGGCTGACGAACTTCTTTCTCCCTTTATTTTCCTGACCTATCCTATACCCAAAATAGTATTTCTTCCTGTTTTTCTGATTCTTTTTGGTCTGGGAAATTTTTCAAAAATTTTCATGATTGCTCTTATTGTAGGTTATCAGATAGTCGTTACAACAAGAGACGGTGTTATTGGATTAGACAAAAAATATATCGATTCTTTTAAGTCACTTGGCGGCAATTCTCTCGAAACATTGCTCCATGTAATCATACCAGCGGCTCTGCCTCATGCCTTTACATCGCTTCGCATTGGCACAGGAACATCAATTGCGGTTCTGTTTTTTGTGGAATCGTTTGCAACATCTCATGGACTTGGTTTTTTTATAATGGATTCGTGGGGCCGTTTTGACTATGATCTTATGTTTTCAGGTATTATAGGGATGAGTCTCCTGGGCATACTGCTCTATGAAATATTTAACTATATGGAAAAAATTCTGTGCGCATGGAAATTTATAAAATCCGGGAGAATTGGCGAAAAAAGCATTTTGCCTGAACTATCAGCTAACATTGAGACATACGGCAGGATGATCAAGTTCAGTCATACGATTTTTGCCCTTCCCTTTGCTCTTGCTGCTTTGGTACTGGCTCAGAGAAACAGTATAATAACCCTGCCGCTTTTATTCTGGATCATTGCAGCTATGGCAGCAGCCAGGTCAGCTGCAATGGGATTCAACAGAATCGTTGATGCCCGTTTTGACAATAAAAACCCCCGTACAAAACAGAGAGCAATACCAGCCGGAGCTCTTTCAATGAAATCAGCAGTAATGTTTGTGACGTTTTTTTCTCTTGTCTTCATTCTCGCTTCTGCAATGATAAGCAAAATCTGTTTTCTGCTTTCCTTTCCCGTTTTACTAATTCTTTTTTTCTATTCATATACAAAACGTTTTACTTCACTTTCCCACCTGTACCTTGGCATGAGCATATCTCTTGTACCTGTCGGAACATGGATCGCTGTTACAGGCAGATTTGAACTGCCGATAACTGTTCTTTCCATGTCTTTACTCACATATATTGCAGGTTTTGACATTCTTTATGCATGTCAGGATATTGATTTTGATAAAAAGATGGGGCTGTTTTCAATACCCGTTAAATTCGGCATCGCTCCAGCCCTTCATATTTCAAGTGTTCTGCATGTCATTTCGTTCTTATGTCTGTTTTTGCTTCTCATATTATTTGATCTCGGCATTATTTACATGATAACCCTTTTTATCATAGGCGGTCTTTTTATACTGGAACACCAGTTTGTAAAGCCCGGGGATCTTACACATATTCAAAAAGCCTTTTTCAATGTAAACAGCGCAATCTCGATCATCCTTTTTATTGGAATACTCGGTGATGAGCTTATAAGGAAATATCTATGACTAAAAAGCTGATAGTTGGCATATGCGGTGCGTCAGGCTCCATTTATGGCGTCACACTCTTAAAAGAACTCCTGATCCAAGGTATTCAAACACATGTAATAATATCTTCTGACGGACTGAAAGTAATGAGCTATGAACTGGATTTTAAAGAAAATCTAAAAAAATTTATCACTGATAAATTCAAAATAGCCCCGGATTCAGTCACAGGTCTTATTCAACATGACATCAACAATTTCTTTTCTCCGCCAGCCAGCGGATCATTTAAACACAGCGGCATGGTTATAGCTCCCTGTTCCATGAAAACTATGGCCGCAATTTCTGCAGGACTGGCCGACAATCTCATCACACGATCCGCTGATATCTGCCTTAAAGAAAAAAGGCCGCTGATTATAGTACCCCGTGAGACACCCTTAAGCGCAATTCATCTAAAAAACATGCAGCGCGTAAGCTCTGCTGGCGCTGTAGTTCTGCCTGCAATGCCGGGCTTTTATTCCAGACCTGAAACCATTCAGGACCTGGTTGATTTTGTTGTGGCACGGATTCTCAACCAACTCGATATCGAACACAATATCATGGGAGAATGGGGCAATGAAAACCTCGTATAAAAATCTTTCAGACTTCATCAGTTCCCTTAAAAATGCCGGAGAACTTTTGACTGTCAGCAAACCTGTTTCACACTATCTTGAAATAAGCAGGCTGACTGATGCTGAGTCAAAATCTCCTGATGGCGGCAAAGCCCTTTTTTTTGAAAATGTTAAGGGCTCTCCATTTCCCGCGGCTACCAATCTGTTCGGAAGTCCGAAAAGAATATGCATGGCAATGGGAGTTGCCAATCTCGACCAGCTTGGCAGCAGAATTCGAGATATAACGGAAATATCACCCCCAAAAAATCTTAAGGACATTTTAGGTCTTTTATCTGCCGGCATATCTGTTTCACGCTTTTTCCCCAGACTTCTGCATTCAAAACACCCGCCATGCCAGGAAGTTGTTTATACAGGCGAAAACATTGATCTCTCTATTCTCCCTGTGCTTCATTGCTGGCCTGAAGATGCGGGCCCTTTTATTACTCTGCCTCTTGTTTTCACAAAAAGCCTGAAAACCGGCGGAAGAAATGTGGGAATGTACCGCCTTCAGGTTTTTGATAAAAATACAACCGGCATGCACTGGCATATCCATAAAGACGGTTCACATTATTATAATGAATACCGTCGGGCAAAAAAACGAATGCCTGTGGCAGTGGCTATCGGGGCTGATCCTGCCACGATATATTCCTCTACCGCTCCCATGCCCAGAGATCTGGATGAAATGGTTCTGGCAGGTTTTATACGCAATCGTCCTGTTTCAATGACACAATGTCTTACAATTGACATGCAGGTTCCTGCAGAAGCTGAATTTATTCTTGAAGGATATGTTGAACCAGAAGAACTGCGAAAAGAAGGCCCTTTTGGTGATCATACCGGCTATTATTCTCTGGCTGACGATTATCCGGTTTTTCATGTAACAGCCTTAACTCACAGGAAAAAGCCTGTTTACTGCGCCACCCTTGTGGGACGGCCCCCAATGGAAGACTGCTATCTGGCAAAGGCCACAGAACGGCTGTTTCTTCCTTTACTCCAGAGGGTGTTTCCGGAAATAAAAGATTACTGGCTTCCATGGGAAGGCGTATTTCACAACATAGCAGTTGTCTCGATAAACAAGGAATACCCCGGCCATGCCCATAAAATCATGCATGGACTATGGGGACAGGGACAGATGAGTTTCTGCAAGGCCATTGTTGTTGTTGATCGTGATGTTGATCTTGCGAGGCCGGAGCAGATAATAGAAAGGTTACTCCAAAACCTTGATGTACAAACTGATTTAATCTTTACAAAAGGAATTCTTGATGTACTTGATCATTCTTCTCCAACACCTAATTTCGGCAGTAAAATAGGAATAGATCTTACTGCTCGGTTCCCCGGAGAACCCGGTAGAACTGAGCCTGCTTATGAATCCTCAGTTTCAGACATTTCTTTTGAAGAAATTCCCGGCTGGATCAAAGAAAAACTTGATGGTGTTATCTCTGCCCGATATTTTTCTTTTTCTCAAAAAAATAAAAACTTTGTGCAGCGCAACTTTATTCTGTTTTTATGTGTAGAAAATGAATTAAAAAAACAGGGCGATTTCTATGCAAAACAGATTCATAAAATAACAGAAATTGACACTTTTAATATAATTATACTTTATGATGCAAAAATCGATCTGTCAGACAATTCGCTTTTGCTCTGGAAAATATTTAATAATGTTGACCCTGAAAGAGATATTTTCATAGAAAAAGGCCGTGTTGTAATTAATGCCTGCCGAAAATATACCGGAGACCAGCATCCAAGGGAGTGGCCGGATGAGCTTTGCTTTTAAAAAAGCTTTCCGAATAACGGTGTCAATAACGGTGTCAATAACGGTGTCAAATCTTGAATAGTGAATAGATCCTATCTATTTTATATCTCAATGCCTTGTCTTTTTTCAGTTTAGCATTTAGTTTACCAATACTATGGCTGACTGATGAATAGGTTACACCAAATATACTGCCGATGGTTTTGTTTGTGAGCCGTCCTGTTTTCCAAAGTAAATACATAAGAATATCCCGGTCTTGTTTTTCTCTGGACGATATTCTTGTTGCCTGCTTAAATCGTTCCAAATTACATTTTAAATGTTCTGCGGCCACATCTAATAGCTTATCAGAGTTGATTTCTTTTGCCATTATTTTTTGTTGAGGCATCTCGGAATCCGGGTTGTCAGGTAAATATGCGGACTTGATTTTTGAAACATAATTCTTTGATCCCAAAATTATTCCATATTTGAGATCTTCCCAAATTTGACTTTCTTCTTCAGAATACTTCTGAGCCTTTTCACGGTATGCCTTATTCCTGTTATTCGTGTTTTTAAACTGAGATAATATCATATCTGTTGCCAGCCAGCGAGGCGGCTTTTTCCTGTATGCATAATACTGATAACTGCTCCACTTATAATCGGCCAATCGTTTTACAATTCCTGCTCTTAAAGGATTTCGATGGATATAACAGGAAAGTCTTATCAGGTATGCGTCATTTTCTATTATTATGCTTTTGTATCTACCCTGAAAAAGATGACCGCTTCTGGAATGTCTGTTATTGAAGCGTCTGGTATAAGCAAGGCCGAACCATTGCATGGCCTTTGAAAGATTTGGAAGATTTGTTTTTAAAAGGATATGATAATGATTGTCCATGAGGACATAGGCATGGATGTTCAGATCAAAACGCTCCGACATCTCTGCCATTGTATCAAGAAAAAGGAGCCGGTCTTCATCATCATAAAATATGTCTTTGCCCTCATTCCCTCTGGACAGGATATGATAAAGTGCTCCTGCAAATTCAATACGCCATTGTCTTCCCATACCGGACTTTTATCAAAAACTAACAGAAGATGTCAAACATTATTCACTATTCAAGATTTGACACCTACTTCATACAAGATTTGACACCTATTTCATAGAATCACCACTGACCACCATCAGGGTGGCACTGCTTCGGGAAATAGCCTTTCCCTGATCATCCCGGACAATGCTGTCAACAATGACAAGGACCCGGCCCCGTTTAAAAACCGTTGCTTCTGCAGTGAGCCGGCCCCGGGATGCCATAGAAAGAAAATTGTTTTTAAGTTCTATTGTGGTAATGTTTTCACCGGAACTGAGTGTTGTCATTACGGCATGAGCCGCTGCTTCACTGGACAATGCAATGGACAAACCGCCCTGCATGATGCCGGCACCCTGGAGAAACTCGGGCATGATCTCCATGCTGAACCGGGCATACCCCTCCCGGATTTCTTCCACCTGTATACCTAAAAAATCAAGAAAAGGATTGTTGACCGGTTCCCCGTCCGTCAGTTTTTCCAGATATGACGGATAATCAAACATTAATACACCTCCTACTCCAAGAAAATTTACTTTGGCAAAATTAGCAAAAGCCATGAAGATTAGTGTCGAGCAACTAATAGAATGAAAAAACGGCGTATCCAGTAACTTGTGCCGACCCCAAAAGGCCCATTTTTCATTTTAATAAAAAAATGGGCCTTTATTTTTCTGCAATACAATACGGGGCAACTCTTCAATGATAAAGCACTCCTGCAAATTCAATACGCCATTGTCTTCCCATACCGAACTTTTATCAAAAACTAACAAAAAATGTCAACCATTATTCACTATTCAAGATTTGACACCTCTTTTCTTTGTAAAAAAGCCCTTCTCGATAAGCAACTGAGCTATTGCATCAACCTGGATTGAATTAGCCATTAATAGTTCTTTAAATGAAACAATTTCTTTTGGATCGAGTTTTTCAGCCATTTAGAATCCTCTTATGGTCTATCGGGCACTGGCTGGTTAACCAATTTTTTTATGAGCGAACCCCCATGAAAATGATAGACCAATTTTTTCCGCCCCACCTATCCGAACGGCTGCATGAAAAGCAGAAGCGCACCATTTACTCATACCTGCCTTGATCACCAGGTTGCTGTAAAATTTTAAATCCACCCGCTTTCTCTCGATTTTATTTCCTCGCTCCCCATAGCCGTAGCAAAGGTCGTGTGGCAAACAGCATCTGTAAGTGATCTCCTCCCAATTACAATTAGTGAATAAACCCATTACTTTATCCGGCAAGCCTGAACATCCATCGAACTTCCAATTCTTATAGCTTCCTGGATCGGATTGAATTCGTTCAACCAGATAATCCAGGCTAAAATATCGGCACAATTCTAATGCCTCTTTTGCGGTTATAATATCGCCGATTTTAGGTAACTTCATTTTTTATCCAGTTTTGTTAATAGCTCTTTGAACATGGGGGACATTCTTCAGTTCATAAGTTTGTATCGTCAAACAGTAAATATTGGTT
>CAYYMU010000107.1:0-7371 GCA_964472445.1 uncultured Desulfobacteraceae bacterium | reverse complement strand
GTTTCAAGTGCTGCAGAGCGGCATAGCGCATCTTTTTACAAACTCATGAACGTTGCGGTTTTGTATAAAAAATGAAAACATTACTTATATATCCATATTGTCTTGAAGACAGACTTCATGAAGAAGATGTCAGTTTTGTGCCCATTGGTCTTTATTATATAGGGGCTGTATTAAAGGAAAATAATTATGATGTTGAAATACTCAACTGGTATAATATTAATAAAACGCCTGAAAGAATTAAAGAGACCTTTATTGAGAAGAAGCCCGATGTAATAGGCCTTTCCATTGTACATGCAAACCGCTGGGGAGCCCTTGAAATTGCTCGAACCGCAAAACTTGTTAATCCTGATGTGAAAATTGTTTTCGGAGGGGTCGGAGCTACATTTCTATGGAAACATCTTTTAACATATTTTAAGGAAATTGATTTTGTTGTAATAGGTGAAGGTGAATATACTTTTTTAAACCTGCTTAAATGCGTTGAGAAACACAGCTCTGTCAAGAGCATGCGTAAAAGTATAAAAGACATCAAAGGAATTGCCTTTAGAAAAGGCGGTCTGGCAGTTAAGAATAAGCCTGCTGATAGAATTAACAATCTTGACGAATTACCTGTTCCTGCAAAGTATTTTGAATTCCAACACATTTCATTTACACGTGGATGCCCGGGCAACTGCACTTTTTGTGGATCTCCAAAACTTTGGGGGCATAAGGTTAGATTTCATTCCCCTGACTATTTCGTAAATCAGATAGAACTCCTTAAAGAAAAAGGCGTGAACTTTTTTTATGTTTCTGATGATACCTTTACTTATAAAAAAGATCTGGCGATTGAGGTTTGTAAAAAAATCCTGGAAAAAAATCTTAATATAGTCTGGGTTGCGATATCGCGTGTTAATTACATCAGCGAAGAAATATTATACTGGATGAGAAAGGCCGGCTGTATCCAGATAAGTTTTGGCGTTGAGAGCGGTTCTGAAAAAATCAGAAACCTGCTTAATAAAAACATAAAAACAGACCAGATAAAAAAAGCCTTTGCCCTTACCGTAAAATACGGGATCATGGCACGCGCTTATTTTATATATGGCTGTCCTGGAGAATCATGGGATACAATTCAAGATACCATGGATTTGATTGCCGAGATAAAACCTCAGAGCGTTATTTTTTATATACTTGATATATTTCCGGGCACAGCTCTTTATAGTGATTTCAAGAAGAGGACAAAAGCTACGGATAATATCTGGTTAAAGAGCATAGAGGATATATTATATTTTGAAACTGATCCGGATTTATCAAAAGAATTAATACTGGATTTTGGGAAAAAGCTCAGGACATATTTCCATGAAAACCTTTCCAGTTTTGCCTGTAACATCGAACTGATTGATGATAAAGAGTTTTACAAAACCCATTCTGATTTTTGTTCAAGGCTTGCAATGACCTTTGATCATGGTTATTATTCTCAGATTGAAGCTGTAAGGGATAAGGAGGGGACTGCTGAGGAGTTATATAAGAAGTCCCTTGGTTATTATCCGGACCACAGGGCATATCTGGGCCTGGGAATAATTAACCAGAAATCAGGAGCATATGAAGAGTCAATAAGGATAGTTTCAGAGGGCCTTGAATTTTTTCCAGACAGCGAGATGCTTAATATTTGTATTGGTATAAGCCACATGAATCTTGGAAAATATTCTACAGCGCTTGAATATTTTTTAAAATTTAAAGATTCAGACCAGATGCGTTATTATATTTCAGAATGTTATAAGGCGCTTGGTTTCAATAAAGAATAATATCCCGCCCGTCATCGCAATAAAGGCGCTAATAAGAAACAGAGCAAAAGATCCCATACTGTTGTATAAACTGCCACTGATTAAAAACCCTACTGCCATTCCAAGACCGTAGGTTACAGAATTATTTGCAGCCTGTCCCAGAGTTTTTGCTTTATCGGGTGTCAATGAATCAATATAGAGTATGCTTGCAATATGAAATGAGCCGTAAGATATTGCGTGGAAAATTTGTGAAAACAGAATTATTGCCGGAGATTTTGTAAAAAAAAGTATCAGCCATCTTAATGATGCAAGGATAAATGAAAATATCAGGACATTTTCCATTGAATAGCGTTTGAATATTTTATCTGATTTTATCATTACAAAAATTTCCGCACATGATGCAAGCGCCCAGGCTAATCCTATAAACGTTTTGTCATAACCCATATTTTCAAGATGAATCGAGAAAAAGGCATAGTATGCTCCATGGCTTACCAGCATCAGAAAAGCGCAGAAAAGAAAAACAATAACACTTCTTTTTAGAAGAACTCTGGTGTCTGAGATACAGGATTCTTTTTTTAAGCTGGCCGTATCCGGGATTTTAGTAGAGACAAGGGACATGGCAAAAGAGCCTGCAAAAATAAGTATAATAATTATTTTTATGGAATAAAGGTCGATTATTTTACCAAGAGCTATAACAACGCATATAAATGCTATTGAGCCCCAGACTCTTAATGATCCGTAACTTTTTTTTTCTTTACCCAATACATCTATTGTAAATGTCTCAAGAAGAGAGATAATAGGGGCATAAAAAATACTGTAAAAAATTGTAATAATAAGCATTGGCCAGAATTTGGCAGTAAATATAAAAAATACCCAGATCGCCGTGCTGATAAAATTACATAAGATATATATTGGTTTCCTGATTTGGAATCGGTCTGCCATTGCTCCCCAGAATAAGGGCATCAGAATAGTAGCCAGAGCCCTTAAGGCAGAAAGAATGCCTATTTGAAAGCCGCTGAAGCCTATATGGAAACAGTATAGATTGAAGTAGGGCAAAAAAATACCCATTACGCCAAAGTATATAAAATACTGTGAACCAATAACAGATTTATTTGAAATTTTATATTTACCAGTCATGGGTTTAATTTTTTTAAGTAATGATAAAACGAGACGATATAGTGGTTTCACAAAGTTCTCAATGAAATATTTGAGTTTTGCCTTAATTTTATGTTAATTAAATTTATGATAATATGATTTACATTACACCTGAAATCAAAATAAGTGAAGATGAGATTAAACTCAGATTTATAAGAGCATCAGGCCCGGGAGGCCAGAATGTCAATAAGGTTGCCACGGCTGTTCACCTTCGTTTTGACGTAAAAAACTCTACTTCTTTTTCAGATTATGTCCGCAGCCGTTTGATACGTCTTGCAGGCAGAAGAATTACAGAAGATGGGATATTAATTATTGAAGCCAGACGGCTTCGAACACAGGAACGTAACAGGCAGGATGCAATTGACCGTTTAATTAAATTAATTCTAAAAGCCGCTGAAAAACCAAAATTTCGCATTAAAACCAGGCCGAAGCCAGCATCAAGACAGCGTTTGCTGGCGGCTAAAAAACGTAGGAGCAGAACAAAACAGATGAGACGGAGTGTTTCAATTTCTCAGGATTGATGAATTCGTAAAAAGTAAAATTTGTTTGCTCAATGTCGCTTGCAATTGACTTTCAAATAACACAACTGTAGTTTTTTTTTATGAATTCATTTGCCCGATTAACAGTTCGGCTTATTTAAGAGGTTTAATTACAATGGCTGAAATCAAATATGACAAATTTAATAATTATCTGCAAAAACTTGATAAAGGCGGATTTGTGCCCGTGTATCTGATTTTCGGGGAGGAACTTCTTTATAAAACAGCTTTTGAAAAACTTTTAGACATATTGATGCCTCCTTCAACAAGGGGTTTAAACTATGAATCTTTAGACGGGACTGATGAGAATATTACTAAAGCATTGCAGAGTATAAACACCTATGCTTTTTTATCCGGCACAAAGGTTGTAGCTCTTCGAGATACTCAGATATTTTATTCAAAGGTTAATAAAAAGACTCTTCTGGAAAAAGCAAAAAAAGAATATGATAACAACAATATTAAAAAAGCAGCAAAATATTTTTTAAGCCTTTTAAGCCTCCTGAATTTGTCTCTAAATGACACAAACAAAGAAAACATGGCTCTGGCATTAAAGCTTGATTTTGACCAGTCAGATGATGATGGATGGTTTGACAAGGTTGCAGATTACTGCAAAGCAGCAAAGCTGAAAGCATCTAATACAGAGGATAAAGCAAAGCTTTTGCAGATGGCAATTGAGAAGGGATTTCCGCAAAATAATTATCTGATAATTACCGCTGATATGGTGGATAAGAGAAAGGGTCTTTATAAGGCTGTAAATAAATTTGGAATGATTGTTGATTGCTCTGTTCCAAAGGGTGAAAGAGCTGCGGATAAAAATGCACAGCAAAAAGTTCTTTTTGAAAGCATGGAAACTGTTCTCATAAAAAACAAGAAGAAAATGGATAAGGATGCAGTCGGCGCCATGCTTGAAATGACAGGCTTTGACCTGCGTGCATTTTTAAATAATCTTGAGAAGCTTATCAGTTACACTGGCGAGCGGAACAGAATAACTCTTGATGATGTAAAGCTTGTTCTAAAGCGTACAAAAAAGGATCCGATATTTGAGTTTACAAATGCCATATCAGACCGGAATTTAGAAAAAGCGCTTTTTTTTCTCAATTCTCTTCTGCCTCAAGTAGATCATCCTCTTCAGCTGCTTGCTGCAATAACAAATCAGGTCAGAAAGCTTTTGCTTATTAAAGGGTTTGTAGAAAGCCGGCATGGAAGATCCTGGCATGCTGGAATTAATTTTAACCAGTTTCAGAAAGATGTTATGCCTGGAATCAAGGAATATGATAATGATATTTTAAATAGTCTAAAAGAATGGGAAGGCATGTTGTCGGAAAACAAGAAGACAGCTAAAAACAAATTGTCTACTGATTTGCTTGTTGCGCAAAATCCAAACAATCCTTACCCTATTTACAAAATGCTTCTTAAATCAGGCAATTTTACCACAAATGAACTTTTTGAATTTTTTGAACATCTTGGTGAAGCTGATTTACAGTTCAAGTCTGTTGGCGGAAGCCCGAAGATTATATTGGAAAAAATAATCTTTCATATTTGTGGCAATTTTACTGTTTTGCCAGGAAGCTCAGAAAGAATGTAAATCAGCAAAATTAAAAACTCAGAACCCAAAATTAAACTGCTCAATTGGGCAAAAGGGGGCGTTTTGCAAAAGTCTCGTTTAAGGGGAAAATAGCATGGGATTTATAAGACGTCAGGAAGAAAACCTGGCTATGCGTTATTTGTTATGGCAATATCAGAAAAAACAGATTTCACCCCCTTCATCTCAAGATCTGGAAAGACAGACCAGTCAGATCGTCGATGATGCGCATCGTATAGCCCGTGAGACGGGGAGTAATATTTTTTCCATCATTAAGGAGCTGGTTCAGGATATTAAAAAAAAGTAGTTTGAGCATCGAGACCTTTGCAAAACGCCCCCCAAAAATGCTCACAGAGCGAACAAATTCGATTTTTTACAAAACCGTCAAATTCCAATCCTCGAAACATTCAATATATTCCTGTGGTTGAAAATTTCACCTTTCTTGAATTTGAGCAAAATTGAACATTTTTCAAAGGTCTCGCATCAGGCTCTAAAACGCATTAGGGATTTATGGATTAAATCCCCCAATCTCACTAAATATTTCTTCTTGTTCATCCAGAATTTCATTTAAAATCTTTATATTTGTCATTGGATTCATTATTACGCAGCGAAAGACAACAATGTTTTTTCCTGGCCATTTTGATAAAATTAATCGTGTCCTTGAAACAAAACTTTTCCCCGCTTCCCTTTGCAGCCTTTGAACCCTTATGTTTATTTTGTTTAAATTTTTGTTAATCTTGCATATTTGTTCAGGATTACTTTCAGCTAATTTCTCCTGAATATTCAAGGGGCATATTCTATATGTAAGAATATTAAGCTCCGGGCGGGTTATCAGCTGGAAGTTTTGTCTTTTTTTAATTTCTTCGGCAAACATGAAACATGTATCAATCCCATGTTCAATCAGAAGAGCATAACCCTGACTTCCCATTATTTTAAGTGCACTGTCTAATATAATAGAGCTGGCCTCTCTTGATCCTGCAAGCGATTTTATACCAAGATCAACAGAGCCATGGCGGTTTACATAGTTGGAATGATATGCAATACCATCCATTATTGAGGGATCCTTGAAGAAAACCATACCGGCGCTCATGGGCATGTAAAACTGTTTATGGCCGTCTATTGTTACTGAATCCGCAAGTTTTATACCCTCAAGCAGGTGCCTGTATTTTTCAGACATCAGAGTCGGTCCGCCCCATGCCGCATCAACATGAAAGTGAATTTTGTTTTCAGCGCATATTTCTCCAATTTTATGCAGAGGATCCACGGTGCCTGTTTCTGTGGCGCCGGCAATACCAACAACGGCAATAATTTTTGTTTTAATACAGTCTTTTTTTATATCTTTGATTGTCTTATTCAGGCTGTCTATGTTCATGCGATTGTCAGAATCAATATCAACAGTAATGATGTTTTGATTGCCTATTCCAAGAACCCCGCCGGCTTTTTTAACACAATAGTGACCAAGCCTCGATACTAAAATAACGCATCTGTCTATCTGATATGCTTTATAAGCAGCTGATATTCCATCTTCTTCAACGCCTGAAAAACCACTTTTAGGAGCAAGTACGGAATTTCTGGCAACCCAGAACGCTGTTAGATTCGCAAGAGTTCCATCTTCAATAAAGCATCCAAGCGTAGTTCGGATATTATGTATATTCTTTTGATAAAAAGCTTCACTTTCTTCATAGATAAGCCTGTGAATTTTAGCAATTACCTGCCTTTCAAGGATTGAGACAACCTTTGATGTTTCAATTTTTACTACATTTTGATTTAGTGCCGCTGCTATGGTTTTGAGATGAACCATGAAAAATGGAATTGCGGAAGTCATGTGACCTACAAAATAGGGCGAGGCCACATTAACTGCATGCGGGGCAATTTTTTCTATAAGATCAGTTATGACATCCGCAAGTTTTTGCTCGGGATTTTTGCTGATAATGGTACTGGTAAATTTGGCTGATAACTCTTTAAGACTCACTTTTTCGGTAAATCCAACATGTTTTTTAAGAAAGTCGTTAAGACCAAAAAATATCTGTTCCATATATTTGACCAGAGTAGCTCTGGAAGCATCATCTTCAGGCCTGATATATGTTCTCATAAGAGTTTGCCAGTCAGCAACGAGTTTAGTTTTCTTTTCCAATTTTATTTGATCCATTTTTATCAAGTGTTAAATGCAGACTAATTTATCTAAGCATTAAATTATAAAGAGATGTTATCTCAAATAGTTATCCTTTGACTTTAATTTTTGGTGAGTTTTACTTAACATGATTGATATTTGATGCCAAGTAAATCTTGATGGCGTCGTAAAAAGTCCCATCTACTGCGTTGCAGTATTTTTTCAGACCCT
>CAYYMU010000106.1:0-7371 GCA_964472445.1 uncultured Desulfobacteraceae bacterium | reverse complement strand
TGTTTTGCAAAGGTCTCTATGCACCGGCATCATAATATAAGTATAAAAGCTAAATCAGGAGGTAGAAAAGAATGAAAGTTTTAGTAAGCGATAATCTCGGAGAAATTGGAATTCAAATGTTTAAGGAAGCAAAAGGAATTGAAGTTGATGTTAACGTGGGACTGCCTCCGGAAGAGTTGAAAAAAATTATCGGGAATTATAATGGCCTTGTCATCCGCAGCGCAACAAAGGTAACAGAGGATCTTCTTGATGCTGCAACACAGCTTAAAGTTGTCGGTCGTGCCGGAATAGGTCTGGACAATGTGGATATACCGGCAGCTACAAAACGGGGTATTATTGTAATGAATACTCCTGAAGGTAATGTTATAACTACAGCTGAACATACTATTGCCCTGATGCTTTCTTTGACACGCAATATTCCGCTTGGCACATCATCATTAAAGGCCGGGCAATGGGATAAGAAAAAACTCCAGGGAAGAGAGATATATAAAAAGGTTCTCGGTATTATTGGTTTTGGAAAAATTGGTTCCATCGTAGCCAATCGCGCAGAAGGACTGAAAATGAATGTAATTATTCATGATCCGTTTATTTCACCGGAACACATCGAAAAAGCGGGTTTTGAAAGTGTGAGTCTGTCTGAATTATACAAAAGGTCTGATTACATAACCGTACATGTGCCCAAGCTTAAAAATACAACCGGTCTGATTAATAAAGAAGCCATTGATCAAATGAAGAATGGGGTCATGATTATAAACTGCGCGCGTGGCGGTATTGTTAACGAGGCTGATCTGCTTGAAGCAATGAAGTCAGGAAAAATTGCAGGAGCTGCATTAGATGTTTTTGAAGTTGAACCCCCTTATGAATCACCCCTGCTTAAAATGGACCATCTCGCTTGCACTCCGCATCTTGGCGCTTCAACCCTGGAAGCTCAAACAAATGTGGCAGTATCGGTTGCCAGTCAAATAATTGACTGCCTGACAACAGGAACTATTATCAATGCAGTAAATGCCCCGTCTGTATCGGGCGAACTTCTTACAAGGCTTGGTCCATACATATCACTTGGGGACAGGATGGGATGTCTTCAGGCCCAGCTTGTAAGCGGAGGAGTAAAGGAAGTAGTTATTGAATATACAGGTGATTTTCAGGGTCTTGATCTTACTTCCGTTTCAACGGCTGTTTTAAAAGGCCTGCTTACGCCGATACTCAAGGATAATGTAAACTTTGTCAATGCGCCTGTTATTGCAAAGGAAAGAGGAATAAAAGTAACGGAGATGTCCAGTTCCGAGTCTGAAGATTATATGAACCTTATTACACTGCGTGTAAAGACTACAGAAACAACAAGCATAGTATCTGGAACAATATTTGGGAAAAAGGACTCCCGTGTAGTAAAAATAAACAACTTCCGTCTTGAAATGATCCCGCAGGGCCATCTTGTTCTGATAAATAATATTGACCGGCCCGGAGCTATAGGCAGCATCGGAATCCTTCTTGGTAAACATAATGTAAATATTGCTCAGATGCACGTAGGGCAGGAAAAGGATGGAGAAAAAAATATTATTCTACTTAGAACCGATGCTCCTTTAACCCAGGATATTATAGATGACCTGAACTCTCTGCCGCTTGTTAACAACGCAATATATTTAGAACTTTAGTATATTTAAGGAGATCAGACATGTCAGAAGAAAAAAAAGAATTTGCCATAAAAGACCGAAGAATTTTCGCGGATGAAAATAAAAAAAGCCCGTCAGAGGATTCTGATTCTTCAAAAAAACAGGAACCTGAAATTCAGATGCCTGAAGTAAACTTTGCGACTTTTATTATTTCTCTAAATGCATCTGCCCTGGTAAACCTTGGTGTTATTGCTGATCCTGCTACAGGCAAAGAAGTTAAAAACCTGGCTGTAGGAAAACAGACAATAGATATTTTGAGCATGATGGAGGAAAAAACAAGGGGAAATCTGACTCCGGAAGAAGAAAACATGCTCAAAAACATACTCTATGACTTAAGAATAATATTTGTTAAAGAACATGGATAAAGCGTCAACTTAAGTCTATCAGAAAAATGGCATAAAAGATAATTTTAGCTGATTGGGCTTGGCAAACATAATTTTTAAATAACATGCAAAAATTTGAGGATTATATTTAAGTATTGAGGATTATATTTATGAAATTTATTAAAAATATATCGAGTAGAAAAAAAACTTTTGCCGTTATATTGATGGCGAGTGCGTTTTTACTCTTTTTGGGTTTTTATTCATCACATAATGCTTCGGCAAAACCAGATAATATCACAGTGCCTCAAAGCTTCACCAGCCTGGCCGAATCAGTAAGCCCTGCGGTAGTAAACATCAGGACTGTTAAAACCATTAAGGGTGGAGGTCGTGTATTTCGCAATTTTTCAAAAAGTCCTTTTGATAAGAATGATCCCATGCGCGACTTTTTTGAAAAGTTCTTTGGTGAACAGCCACAGCATGATTTCAAACAAAAAAGTCTTGGATCTGGATTTATAATTGATAAAAAAGGCTATATTGTAACAAACAATCATGTTGTAGAAAACGCTGACAAAATAAAGGTAAAACTGAAAAACGGAAATGAATTTGATGCAGAAGTTGTTGGCATGGACTCTTATACTGACATAGCTCTTATTAAAATTAAATCATTGCGCAATCTGCCTGCTACCAGATTAGGGGATTCCGACTCACTTAAGGTTGGCCAGTGGGTAGTAGCAATAGGCAGTCCCTTTGGCCTGGAACACACTGTAACTGCTGGAATTGTAAGCGCCAAGGGACGGGTTATTGGATCAGGGCCATATGATGATTTCATACAAACCGATGCGTCAATTAACCCTGGAAACAGCGGTGGGCCGCTTGTTAACATGAAAGGGGAAGTTATTGGAATAAACACGGCTATCATAGCCGGAGGCCAGGGAATCGGTTTTGCCATTCCAATAAATCTTGTCAGGGGAATTATTAATCAGCTTAAACAAAATGGTGATGTAACCCGTGGATGGCTTGGCGTATCTATTCAGGATCTCAGCGAAGAACTGGCAAAATACTATGGTATTAAAGACAAAAGCGGAGTGCTTGTCACGGAAGTTTTTCCAGGAAATCCTGCTGATAAAGCAGGAATCCAGCCAAAAGATATAATAATTGAGGTCGATAATAAAAAAATAAAAAAAGGGCGGGATTTAACAACAATAATCGCAAATATCGGTGTTGGAGATGTTGCTGAAATAAAGTTTCTAAGAAAGGGTAAAGAAAAAACGGTTAAAGTAAAAATAGCCAAAAGAGAAGATTCAAAAATTTATGCCGGAAAATTAAAAAAAGATCAGAATGATGAACTTGGAATACGTGTATCAAAACTGACACCCGAAATAATTCAAAAGTTTAATATAAAAGAAACAAAGGGAATAATCATCGTTTCAGTAGATCCTGAAAGCAAAGCTTCTGAAGCAGGGCTGAATTCCGGTGATATTATAAAGGAAATAAATCGCAAGACAATAAATACCTCTGATGATTATCAGCGTGAGATCCAAAAAATTAAAAAAGGCAAATCCATTGAAATACTTATAAAGAGAATTAACAAGGGATTTGTCGTTATAACTATGACAAAATAATAGCTGTCAATTGAGCTGATAATAAACAAGACCTTTGTATTCTCAGGGAATTTGGTTGTGAAAACACCATGAAAATTTTGTCTCCGGCAAAAATTAACCTCTTTTTGCATATAACAGGAAAAAGAAAGAACGGGTATCACGACCTTTTTACACTTCTGTGCTGCATAAGTCTTTATGATACAGTCTCGCTTTCTTTTGGCGAAAAATATACAACATTAACCTGTAATAATTCAGACATTCCTGAAGGTAAAGAAAATCTTGCAGTGAAAGCGGCAAATCTTTTTTTCAAGACCGTCCATAAAAACGAAGGTGTTAAAATAAGGCTTGAAAAAAGAATACCTGTCGCAGCGGGTCTTGGAGGCGGAAGCAGCAATGCAGCCGGTGTTCTTTCAGGTTTAAACACCTACTACGGCCACCCTCTTACAAAAAGCCAGCTGATGTCTATGGGGTTGTCAATCGGGGCTGATGTTCCATTTTTTATTTTCAGTAAACCGGCAATAGCCACGGGAATCGGCGAAAAACTGGAGGCATTTGAAGGGCTGGAACGATTTAAAGTATTAGTGGTTTGTCCAAAAATTAATGTTTCGACAAAAGATATATACCAAAATTTTAATTTAAAATTGACAAAATGCAATAAAAAGCTTAAGCAAACGATTTCTGAAGAAGAAATCTTTGATATACGGCAACATTTGTGTAATGATCTTGAAAATGTAACTATACCAATGCATCCTGATATTAACGAAGCAAAACAAGCTCTTTTAAACAATGGCGCAATGGGCTCTCTAATGTCTGGAAGCGGTCCTGCTGTTTTTGGCATTTTTTCCGACTTTAACAAAGCTGAAACAGCCTGTAATGCTATTTTAAACAAACATGACTGGAGGCTGTTTCAAACTGAAATGCTGGTTTAGTTAAGTGCCTAAAGTGAGCTAAAGTTATGGTACGCCTTCGGCGTGCTGATTTTGATGAACTCGTAAAAAATCACAAATTTAACTGTAGATGGCTAAGAGACCTTTGAGAATTTGCAAAGGTCTCGCCAGGTAAAAAGGCTCATATACAAGGCATAGTAGTTTTTCAGGACCAAAGGCATATATATAGTGAGGCCTTCGGTCTGAAAAAATACTACAACAAAGCAGATGGGACTTTTTACGACGCCATTAATTCTGAGACTTTTGAAAAATGCTCAATTTCGTTTAAGTTCAAGGAAGGTGAAGATTTCAACCACATGAATATATTGAATATTTCGAGGATTGAAATTTGAGTTTACCCCGTAGCTCCGGCAGATGGTACTGGGGCCTGACGCAGAAATTGGGCAAAAGGGAGTGTTTTGCAAAGGTCTCAATTCTGGGGCGTCGTCAAGCGGTAAGACACAGGACTTTGGTTCCTGCATTCGGAGGTTCGAATCCTCCCGCCCCAGCCAGGATTGATTGACAATTTCGTAAAAATTTATTTATTAACCTTTTTATATGGCGTATAAAATGAAAGATCTTGCACTATTTACTGGAAATTCAAACCCGTTACTTGCTCAAAGAATATGCGATTATATTGACATTCCCATTGGGAAAGCCAAGATAGGAAAATTTAGTGACGGAGAAATACAGATTGAAATTGATGAAAATATAAGATCAAAGGATGTTTTTCTGCTTCAGTCAACATGTTTTCCTGTAAACGAAAACCTTGTTGAGATGCTTCTTATGATAGACGCTCTTAAACGTTCTTCAGCCAGAAGGATAACTGCAGTAATACCATATTACGGATATGCTCGACAGGATAAAAAGGTTGCCCCGCGTGTTCCTATCAGCGCCAGGCTTGTTGCAGATATTCTGACTGCTGCCGGTGCAAACAGGATAATTACAATGGATTTACATGCTGTTCAGATCCAGGGGTTTTTTAATATTCCCGTGGATAATCTTTTTGCCGCTCCGGTAATTCTTGACTATATTAAAACCCGTTTTCATAATAATCTTATTGTTGTTTCTCCTGATGCAGGAGGGGCTCAAAGAGCAAGAGCCTTTGCAAAACGTCTTCAGGCTGATCTTGCCATAATTGACAAACGCAGAGACGGTCCCAATCAAGCCAAAGCTATGGCAGTAATTGGAAATGTGACTGGAAAGACCGCAATTATTCTCGATGATATGGTTGATACAGCAGGAACCTTAAAAGAAGCAGCAGATGCTATTATTCAAAACGGAGCAAAAGAAATTCATGCGTGCTGCTCACATCCTGTGTTATCCGGGCCTGCTATTGACCGAATCACAACTTCTGCTTTAAAAAGCCTTGTGGTTACAGACACGATTCCGTTAAATAATAATGCTAAAGCATGTAATAAAATAAAGGTGCTTTCTATTGCAAAGTTGGTTGGAGAAGCAATAATCCGAAGCCATAAAGGGGATTCGGTTAACTCTCTTTTTGTATAAAAAATTTTTAAGGAGGAATTTTGGAAATAATTGAACTTAAAGCAAATATCAGAACATCTGCTGGAAATAATCAGGCCCGTGCTCTCAGGCGAAACAAACAGATACCCGCAATACTCTACGGACAAAGCAAAGAGAACGTCCTGCTTTCTGTTTATCTTAATGACTTGGAACAGGCTCTTAAAAAAGGCAAAAGCGGCCAGATTTTGTTAAATCTTGTAATTCAGAACGGTGAAATATCCAACAGAACTGCTATCATCAAGGAATTGCAGACACATCCGCTTGAAAACAATGTTCTTCACATAGATTTTTATGAAATTGACATTAACCGCAAGATAAAAATCAAGGTGCCTGTTATAACTAAGGGTAAATCAAAGGGTGTTGAGCTTGGCGGCATGCTTCAAATTATACGGCATGAACTGGAAATATTATGTCTGCCGTCAGAAATTCCAGAATCAGTTGAAATCGACATTACCGACCTTGATGTTGGTGATTCTGTACATGTTGAAAATATTGTTCTTAAAGATAATGTTGAAATCCAGGCGGATGTTAATTTTACAATACTAACTATAGTAAGTCCAAAGGCAGTAGAAGAAGAAGTTGTAGAAGAGGGTGAAGAAGAAGTCGAGGGCGCTGAAGAGGGTGCTGAAGAAGGTGATGCTAAAGAAAGTGCTAAAAAAGATGAAGCGTCTGAATCTAAAGGTTAAATATGCCTCAAAAGAGAGTATCTCTTGTGGTTGGTTTGGGGAATCCAGGTAAAAAATATGTAAATACCCGTCATAATGCTGGATTCATGGTGCTGGATCAAATTGCGGATTCTTTTTCCATACCGCTTGGCAAAAAAAAATTTGATGCACTGATGGGCCGGGGTTCTATTGAAGGAATAGATGTTATCCTTGCTAAACCAATGGCATTTATGAATATAAGCGGCCCGCCTGTTCAAAAAATAAAGCAGTATTTTAACATACCATGCAGGGATATTCTGGTTGTTCATGACGATATTGATCTTGCTTTTGGAAGACTGCAGATAAAACAAAAAGGAGGGTCAGGAGGTCATAATGGTTTAGAATCAATAATTAAGTTCTTAGGAAGAGATGACTTTCCCCGTCTTCGTGTTGGAACAGGACGGGAGGCCGAATCTTTGGAAAAATATGTTGATACTTCTGATTATGTGTTAGGTGAATTCAGTTATAATGAGAAAAAAGCTTTAGGCCAGGTAATCGCCAAGGCTCAGGATGCAATAATAACAATTCTATGTAAAGGCATAACATATGCGATGAACCGATTTAATAAAAAAGGATCATCTCCCGATTAGTTGTAGTCAATTCTTGCTCGCCTCTGGCGA
>CAYYMU010000105.1:0-7431 GCA_964472445.1 uncultured Desulfobacteraceae bacterium | reverse complement strand
CTCGCCAGAGGCGAGCAAGAATTGACTACAACTAATCGGGAGATGATCCTTAATTTTAAAATCATACAGGTAAGTCCTGTTGCCAGAAATACACAACCAAGTCCCAGGTGAATTAAGTCCATTGCCACAATAAATGCCGGAGAATAATGATACCCAGGGAAATTTTTTACTACAAGAATTGTGCCTGATGTTATAAGTCCTGCAATAATTGCAGCACGAATATATCCTGATGCTGTGAGTTTATATTTTTTTCGTGATATCAGAAAAAAATCTGTGATTATGTAGACTGTGAATGCCAGGAATATAAGCCCGAACAGATAATGAATATAGTGGGTTATATAAAATTTGGCAAGCCATCCCAGGCCCGGAATATCTGCTATATAATAACGTTTGAATACGGGCATTTGGGCAAAACCTGAAAGTGCAAGCATGAATATAATAATCCGGTAAATATATTTGACAAGCGATTTTTGACCGATATGAAATTTATTCTGTTTCATCTGAAGCATCCTCTTTTTCTGTCTTTGCCATACTGTACATTTTTCCTACAGCAGCAACCACCCCTGCAACAGGGGCTATCAGCATTGCAGTTCCAAGGTTGTTTGCATTAGCCATTACATTTTTAACCGGATTGAGATGCGGTTTCCCCTTGCCCTTTTCAATTGCTCTGTTGAGTTCTTCAAACGGAACAGGCGAAACATAGATTGTGTTTGTTCCGCCATTTTCCTTTTCCCCATAGATATAACCGTTTGTCTCTTTTGCAAGCGTATGCGCCTGTTTTATTATTTCGTCCCTGGGGCCTATGGTTTGCACATTCTCCGGGCAGACTTCAATACATGCCGGCAGTTTACCGTCGGCAATACGATCATAGCAGCGGTCACATTTATACATAACCCCGTTTCCTCCCAGAGATGGAAGAAAATCAAGATACAGCCCGACACCTGTCTGCCTTTCAGGTATTTTCCACGGGCATACACTTTTGCATTTGGAACCTCCAAGACAGATATCGGGATCAATCCTTGAAATGCCATTTTCAAGCTGTCTTGCCGCGCCCCAGGGACAAAGTTTTACGCAGGGAGGATTTACGCAGTGCATGCAGCGCCTCGGGATAGTAAGTTCTATCTCTTCTCCGTTTTTTTCTACCGTAGCAGACTGAATAAAAAGCCAGTTATAAGGCGTAAGCCGATCTGTTACATCCCGCTTGTCTGACCAGTCCATTACAGGAACCCTTTTGGGATACATTTTAGGAAAGGGTTTTCGTGGGGCTGGATATTTTTTCAAATTTACTTCGCTACAGGCTTCAACACAGGCTCCGCATCCTATGCACTTGCTGATATCAATCAGTGTGGAAAGCTGGTTGTGTATATCAGATTTTGAAACAGCCGGGGCAATATTCGGAACCGCCAGCGTACAGGCTGTGGCCGCCCCGGCCTTTAAAAATAACCTTCGGGATATTTTTTTCTTCATTCTGACACCTCTTTTTATTGAAGATTATCATTCTGATTAAACCCGTCCAATTACTTTAAATCTGTGGCTTGTAACCATTTTTTCAACCGGAATATTTATACCGGGGGTTTTTATTGTTTTGTTTAGAATTTCAGGATGTCCGCTTTAATACGAATTTTCCAGGATAAGAGAAGAATAAAACCTGAGTCTGATGCAGTAACTGGTCGAAAGGTGTTGTTTTACAAAGGTCTCATTGAGTAAAAGGCGATGTATCGCAAAGGTTTTTGGGTATATAAGGAATAAGATTACAGCTTTTATTTTGGTGCCGAAGGGGAGACTCGAACTCCCACGAAGAAACCTCCACTAGACCCTGAACCTAGCGCGTCTACCAGTTCCGCCACTTCGGCACAAAATTAAAAGCATTGATTTTTCAATCAAATTAATTTAACTAAATTCTTTTTTGCATATTGTCAAGATTTATTGGCCGCTTAAACAGGTTCGAATTTAACCACAAGTGAAGTTTGATTGTTCAAAAGTTGTTTTGTGGTATATAGTGCCTAAAAACGGCATAATAAACCTTTTTACGATTTCATCAAACTTAGAAGGCTAAAAAAATATAATGCAGTTAATTAAAAACATAGATCAAATTGACCGTCCATATAGAAACAGTGTTATTACCATCGGCAACTTTGATGGAGTACATTTAGGACATCAGGCCCTTTTCAGCAAAGTGCTTGAAAAATCAGGAGAGCTTGACGGCACATCTGTTGCCATGACCTTTGAACCCCACCCTGTCAGAGTTTTAAAACTGAATGCCTATCATCCTCTTATTACTCTGTATGAACAAAAAGTGGAACTAATCGCTGATTTAGGAATAGATGTTCTTGTCTGTATTCCCTTTACAATGGAATTTGCCTCTATATCTGCAAAGGCATTTATTGAGGACATACTGGTTAAGCTCATAGGGATTAAGGGCATTGTGGTTGGCGAAGATTATAGTTTTGGTAAAAATCGTGAAGGAAACATTGACATGCTCATGGAATATGGAAAGCGTTTTGGCTTTGAGGTGAGCGTTGTCAAAGGTCTTAGCATATCTGATAATTTGTCGGGCAGAATCAGCAGCACAAGGATACGCGATCTGATCTCAACAGGCAGAATGAATGAAGCACAAAAGATGTTGGGACGTTATTACCAGATAAGGGGCACAGTCGTATCAGGGCGCAACAGAGGCGGCAGACTGCTTGGATTTCCTACGGCCAACATTAATCTTTATGATGAGCTCAGCCCTAAAGCCGGTGTTTATGCTGTTACCGTAGATATTGATAATAAAAAATACAAGGGTGTTGCTAATATTGGATACAGCCCCACCTTTGATGATCATATCTTTACAGTCGAGGTTCATATTCTTGGTTTTAAAGACGAAATTTACAATAAAAAAATTCGGGTCAATTTTATAAAGAGGCTCAGAGACGAAAAAAAATTCTCGGATGTTTCCGAACTGTCAGGGCAGATTGAAAAAGACATCAGCAAAGCGAAAGATATTCTTGTGCCCTGATTGAGTGTAAACAATTTGAGACATCCCCGGCTTTCGCTCAATCAGGATTGTATTGTAAACATGAAAACAAACGTCAAAATTTCTCTGATATTGGGGCTGCCGATATCTGCAATAGCCCTGTATCTGTCATTTAAGAATGTACCATTTTCAGATTTTGTTATCTATCTAAAATCAATAAACTATTTTTGGATATTTCCATCAGTGGTTATTATTTTAACAAGTTTTGCGTTAAGAACTTTAAGATGGCGCATTATACTGGAACCAGCCTGCAGGCTAAGTTTCTGGCAGGCATTTCATCCCCTGATAATAGGCTTTATGTTAAACAGCATACTTCCCGGCAGAGTCGGAGAGGTCGCGAGGCCGATTATTTTACAGCAGCGGGACAATGTGCCATTTTCCACAGGTCTTGCAACAATTGCCGCAGAAAGATTGTTAGACGTGAGCATGCTTATAATACTTTTTATTTGTATGCTTGCATTTGTTAACATAGATCCTGTGTTAGACATCTCCTTTGGCAGCTATCATTTAAACAGAGAAACTCTTATAGTCATTGTCGCAGGCATGTTCAAGCTGAGTCTTGTTATAATTGCCGGGGTGATAATTATAAGTATTGCAGCAACCCGAAGGCTTGTAGCAAGTTTAATCATGTGGATACCGGCTATATTTTTTTCTGCGGGCATTGATTTTAAAAACAGGATAAGAGAAAAATTTTGCAGACCTGTTGTAAGATTTTTAGAAAGTTTTGCCCTGGGTCTGGCTCTGATTAAAGACCCAAAAAAGGTTGTTGTTTGTATTGGCCTGTCAATTGCTATCTGGGGCCTTGCATGTTTGTCGTTTTATGTAATAGCCTTGGGCTGTCCCGGTATATTGCTTTCATATTTCGAGATAATGATGGTCATGATAATTATATGTCTGTTTATTGCCCTTCCTTCCGTGCCTGGTTTTTGGGGACTTTGGGAGGCAGGAGGAGTTTTTGCACTGTCTATTTTCGGTATTCCAGCAAATCAGGGTGTTGGCTTTACGATTGTAAACCATGTAGTTCAGATAATTCCGGTAATAATTATAGGTGTGATATCAGCTGTAATTACAGGTGTAAATATATGGAAATTATCTGATAATAAAAATTCAGCTTCACAGATATGATGAATCTGTAAAAGGATAGATTATGTCGCAACTTAATATATTAACATATCCGGATAAATTCCTCAGTAAGCATGCAAAACAAGTTGCAAATATTGATGGGGCAATTCAGAAAATAATTGATGACATGGCTTTAACCATGTATGAAGCGCCTGGCATAGGACTGGCTGCCATGCAGGTGGGAATTGATAAAAGTATTCTTGTTTATGATATTGCTCCAAGGGATGAAAAAAAATCTTTGCAGGTGCTTATAAATCCAAAAATTATCACCAGTGAGGGCTCCACAATTTCTGAAAAAGAGGGGTGCCTGAGCGTTCCTGATTTCAGGGCGGATGTAAAAAGGTCTGATTTTGTTCTGGTTGAAGGTGTTGATAGAAAAGAAAAACCTGTGAGGATAGAAGCTCAGGGATATCTTGCAGTAGTTTTACAGCATGAAATTGATCATTTAAACGGGAAATTGTTTATAGACCGTATAAGTGGTTTAAAAAAGAAGCTTTATAAAAATCGCGTTAAGAAAAATTTAAGAAAAAATGAATAAGTCCTCAAAAAAACTCAAAATTATATTTATGGGCACACCTGATTTCGCCGTTCCGGCATTAACAGCTCTTTCCACAAATAATTATAATGTTGTGCTGGTTGTAACTCAGCCTGACAGGCCAAAGGGCCGGGGACGAAGACTTGCCCCGCCTCCGGTTAAGGAAACAGCCCTTAAATCAGGCTATGATATTATTCAGCCTGTATCCATAAAAACCCGTGAATTCGCCGACACGATAAGAAAATACAATCCAGACCTTTTTATTGTTGTTGCTTATGGCAAGATAATCCCCAGAGAAATACTTGAAATTCCCAAAACAGGGGCATTAAACATACATGCCTCACTTCTTCCAAAATACCGGGGTGCAGCGCCAATCCAGTGGGCTGTCATAAATAATGAAGAGGAAACCGGTGTAACTGTTATGATGATTGATGAAGGGCTGGATACAGGAGACATCCTCTTTTCTTCAAAAATGAAAATAGAACCATGGGACACATCTGCCACGCTTCGTGACCGTTTGGCTTCTCTTGGTGCTGATCTTATAATTAAAACTTTAGAAAATATTGAAACCAGCATATTAAACCGGGTTCCTCAGGACAATGCAAAGGCTACATATGCGCCTTTGCTGAAAAAAAGTGATGGTCATATAGACTGGAAAAAATCTGCGGAAATGATTGAGGCTTTTATACGCGGCATGACGCCATGGCCTGGCGCATTTACTTTTCACGAGAGCAAACGTATTAAGATTTACAGGGCTGAACCCATCCAGTCGGATGCTGAAGAAGTGCCCGGCACTGTGTTAAAAAGCTTTCCCGATGAACTTCGTATAGCCACTGGAGACGGGGTATTGTTAATACAGGAAATTCAGGGGACATCTGGAAAACGGCTTTTGATCAAAGATTTTATCAGGGGATATAAGATAAAACCAGGGGCAATTCTGAGCTGATCAACTTTGATGGCTTCGTAAAAAAACAAATGGTTGAACCACGGAACTCACAGTTTAATATATTTTGTTACATCAGACCGAAATATTAAGAAAGTCCTTGAAATATAATGAAAGCATCTAATGCTCGCACAACAGCCTTGTTTGTATTAAACAGCCTGAATAAAGAAAATAAAACCTTAGATGTTATCTTTGAAGGTATTTACAGAAGGCCCTCATTTCTTCTTTCGAAAAAAGATCAGGCTTTGTTTAATACTCTGGTATATGGAGTTTTAAGGTGGCGTGGCAGGCTTGACTGGATAATTGCGCATTTTTCGAAAACCAGAATAAACAAGATAGATCCTGCTGTTATGAATATCTTGCGGCTCGGTCTTTTTCAGATAATTTATTTAGATAGAATTCCTGTTTCAGCGGCTATTAATACATCTGTTGAAATGTCCAAATCTTTTGGTGCCCCCTGGATTGCGCGGTTTATAAACGGCCTTTTAAGAAATGCCGCCAGATCACATGAAAAAGTTCCCTTCCCTGATATAGATAAAGATCCTGTAAACGCACTGGCAGCAAGAAAATCATTCCCCTGCTGGCTGATAGAAAAATGGCTTAAACAATCAGGTTTTAAAGAAACCGTGGCGCTGTGTAATGCTATAAATAACATACCATCGATAACAGTGCGCGTAAATACACTTAAAACATCCCGTACCGAGCTGATTAAACAGCTTGAATATAATGCTGAAAATGTCAGGCAGACATTTTATTCTCCCGAAGGTATATCTTTTATTAAACCTAAACAGCCTGTTTCTGAAATGCAGGCCTTTAAGGATGGCTGGTTTCAGGTTCAGGATGAGGCTGCACAGCTTGTTTCCCGTCTTTTAGATCCTCAGCCGGGTGATATTGTTTTAGATGCATGTGCGGGTTTTGGCGGAAAAACAGGACACATGGCTCAATTGATGCAAAACAGCGGCAGAATTTTAGCTGTAGACAAAAGCAGAAAAAGGCTTTTGAACCTTGAGTCGGCAATGAACAGGCTTGGCATTTCGATTGTTACTAACCAATGCCTGGATTTGAATGATTTTGCGCCTGAGATGCTTTCAGCTTCCGGCTTTGGATTAGAGTTTGACCGCATTCTCTTAGATGCCCCATGTTCGGGCCTGGGGGTTCTAAGAAGAAATCCAGATGCAAAGTGGGTTGCTTGTAAAAAATTTTTAGGTAATTATAAAGAAAAACAGATAAAATTTCTTGATAACCTGGCACGTTTTGTCAAACTTTCAGGAATTCTGGTTTATTCTGTATGCAGCACTGAACCGGAAGAAAATCAAGAGGTGGTTGAATGTTTTTTGAATAAACATGCAGAGTTTGCTATACATAAAAATTATGGAGATATTACTGTTAATGCAAAACCTCTTTTTATTCAAAACAAATACCTTAAAACCCTGCCTCATCGTGACGGCATGGATGGTTTTTTTGCAGCTTGTTTTAAAAGGATAAAATGAGCAGGTTTGGATCATCTCCTGATTAGCTTTAGTTAATTAGTGTTTGAACGAAAAGTATTTTTTTTAATACTGGCAATAGCTTCAGTTTATTTACCGATGTGAAGATTTGTGGAAAAGCTATTAGCCATTAGCTGTTAGCTCTTAGCTGAATGTGTTATCTATTTGATTTTTTAAGCTAAAGGCTAACTGCTAAAAGCTAACTGCTAAAAATCTTAGATTTGAGCTTGACGCCGCATCACGGAAAAATGGCAGTTATGCAAAGGTCTCAGAGGGGACAAGTGGCCGGGGGTTCGAGTGAAAGGAACAATAATTATGAAAAAAT
>CAYYMU010000104.1:0-7565 GCA_964472445.1 uncultured Desulfobacteraceae bacterium | reverse complement strand
TAGGCTTCCTGAAAATTGGACAATGAACCCATAATTATACGTAATCGTATTTAAGGATACGTGTACTTAGGGACATCCTCAGTTCATAGGTTTGTATCGTCAAGTAGTGAATATTGGTTTTCTTCTGCGATTTTCATGTGCGATTTTCATGCCGCGCTTAACAGATAACAGGTATTATGAAATCTTTAGGAAAATGGTCGATAAATAATCGTGTTACAGTGAATCTGATTATGATTTTTATCATTGTAGCCGGACTAATCACAGTTATGAATATGCGCAGGGAGCTTAATCCCCAGTTTGCTCTTGATATGATATATATCAACGTAGTTTACCCCGGTGCAAGCCCGGAGGATGTTGAAGAAGGCATCTGCGTTAAAATCGAAGAAAAAATCAATGGTATTGAGGGCATCGACCGAATATTTTCCAATGCTCACGAAGGCAGGGGATCGCTTACGGTTGAACTTGACTCAGATGCGGACGACCGGAAAGTCTTAGATGATATAAAGGCAGAGATTGACCGTATCGACACCTTTCCTGAAAATGCCGAGGACCCGGTTATTACTGAAATAATAAACCGGAATCCAGCCATAACTGTTGCTGTATATGGCGATGTTTCTGAAAAGCTCCTGAGGGATGTTGCTGAAAAAATCAGGGACGATCTTACCGACACCAAATCCATTTCCATGGCAGACCTTGTAGGCGTGAGAGACTACGAGATATCCATAGAAGTATCGGAAAAAAACCTAAGGCAATACGGTATTTCATTTGATGATGTTGCCAGAGCCGTTAAAACCGGCAGTGTTGATCTGCCTGGCGGAAGCATCAGGACTCTCCATGGAGAAATTCTCGTAAGGGCTAAGGGACAGCTTTATACCGGCAGGGAATTTGAAGAGATTCCCCTTATTACGCTGGAAGACGGTACTGTAATCAGATTAGGGCAGATTGCAACTGTTATAGACGGGTTTGAAGATACAGACATGAAAGCAAGGTTTAACAGCCAGCCCGCAGCTCTTGTCCAGGTCAACAGAACAAACTCGCAAGATCTTATACAGGTTTCAAGAACTGTCAGGGATTATGTGGAAAAAAATAGAGATGCAATGCCTGAAGGAGTAAAACTTGCCACATGGTTTGATCTGGCCCCTCTTGTTCAGGACAGGATTGACATGCTTCTCAGAAACGGATTTCAGGGAATTGTGCTTGTTTTTATTGCCCTGGCCCTGTTTTTAAACCTGCGTCTGGCATTCTGGGTTTCTATCGGCATACCTGTATCCTTTATGGGAGCTTTTATGGTTCTCAATCATAACGGTGAAACCATAAACATGATCTCTTTGTTTGCCTTTATTATGACCCTTGGCATTCTTGTTGATGACGCCATTATAATCGGAGAAAATATTTTTACCCATTTCCATAAAGGCAAATCTCCTTCAGCTGCCGTAGTTGATGGCTTAAAGGAGGTTGGCGGCCCTGTTGTAATGGCTGTCAGTACCACTATTGTCGCATTTATACCTTTGCTGTTTATTACAGGCATAATGGGCAAATTTATCGCTGTTATGCCCAGAGCTGTTATAGCAATTCTGATCATCTCATTAGGAGAAGCTCTTATAATACTTCCTGCTCATCTGGTTGGAGCGCTCACAAGGTCGGTAATTAAAGAAGACAGCAAGCCCTCATGGCTCGAACGGATAAGAGCCAGGGTTGAACATCTGCTTAACATGGTAATTGAGAAGTATTATGCTCCGGCTTTACAGTATGTAGTAAAGAACAGATACTTTGCTTTTGCTCTTGGTCTGGGGGTGCTAATAATAAGCCTCGGCATTTTAAAAGGCGGTTATGTGCCTTTTGTTTTTTTTCCAAAAGGTGAAAGCAACTGGATTATTGCCGAAGTTGGTTATCCTCTGGGCACACCGTTTGACGTAACCGAAAAAACCATAGAACATCTTGAAAAACAGGCCTTTAAATTAAATAGTTTGTTTAATTCCCAGTTAAAAAACAACTCAAATCTAATTGTAAACACATTTGCGCTGGTCGGTATGATTCCAAGAAGAGACTGGAAGCCGGGTGAGACTGGCGGGCACTGCGGGGAGGTCTGGATAGAACTTGTCCCGTCGGAAAAGAGACGCAGCCTTTCTGTAAATACGGTTTTAAACAAATGGCGGGGTTTAACCGGAGAAATTCCAGGAGTGGAAACACTTACCTTTGCAACCCTTGAGGGCGGACCCGGGGGCAATCCTATTGAAATACAGCTTGTCGGCAGAGATTTTAATCAACTGAGACAGGCTGCAGACGAGCTGAAAGCCGAAATTCAAACTTATCCCGGGACTTTTGATATTGCAGATAATTTTAAGCCTGGAAAGGATGAAAGGCAGGTTAAGATAAAAGAAGGAGCAAAATCTCTGGGTATAACCATGAGCGATATTGCAAGACAGCTTCGCCAGGCATTTTACGGAGATGAAGCTCTCCGTATTCAAAGAGGCAGAGATGATTTAAAGGTACTGGTCAGATATGCAGAGCCAGACAGGAGGAGTATTTCAGGAATTGAAGATATGCGCATTCGGACAATTGACGGCCGGGAGGTTCCCATTGAAGAGGTTGCGGATATAATTCACGGAAGAGCCTACTCCGTAATTCACAGGGTTAACAGAAAACGTGTTGTAACTGTTATTTCGGATCTTGATGAATCAATTGCAAATGCAAGTAAGATTGTATCTGATCTTAACAAAGATTTTCTTCCAAAGCTGATTGAGCGGTATCCCGGGTTAGAATACGATTTAGAAGGACAGGAAAAAAGGACCAGAGAATCGATATCCAGCCTGAAAAAGGGATATGTACTCGCACTTATGGGTATCTTTCTTTTGCTGGCAAGCCAGTTCCGTTCTTATATACAGCCGGTTATTATTATGATGGCGATACCTTTTGGCCTTATAGGAGCTGTTGCAGGACATCTCGTAATGGGATTGTCGATTACAATGATAAGCATTTTCGGGATAGTTGCCCTGTCCGGCATAGTTGTAAACGATGCGCTTATACTCATAGACTTTATTAACAGAGCGGTTGGAAACAATACGGAGATTAAAACAGCTGTTATAGAATCCGGCAAGGCAAGATTCCGGCCTGTATTGCTTACCTCAATAACAACTATCGCGGGGCTTATGCCCCTTCTCTTAGAGAGAAGTTTTCAGGCGCAGTTTCTTATACCCATGGCAGTAAGCATAAGTTTTGGTCTTCTTGTTGCCACGTTTTTAACCCTTTTATATGTTCCCTCCCTTTATCTTATAGTAATGGATATCAAAAATGTTTTTATAAAGCTGCCGGCAACAAAATCCTGACCACCGAGTCTCTTTTCCCTGTGAGTTATAAACCAGACTCAACTTCTTCTTTTCTTTGTATAAGTACAACTATTGCTTCTTCAGATCTTATAATTCCTTTCTTATTTTCTCTGTTTTCATAATACATCTTGTTTAGTTCCAGGCTTTCAATTTCCATTAGAATGTTTCGCAACTGTTCTTTACGATCTTTGCTTTGCCAAACATCTATAGCTGCTTTAGCCGTTGTTTCATCAGATATTTTCATTTATAATTCCTTTATTTTTACGCTACATCCTTGACAATTTGGACAAAACAGCTAAAAAAAACTTTTCCTGTCTATACCTCTAACCATGTATGGTGTAGCGACCCAGACGCATCTATTCTTGATTTACGTGGTATGCCTGTTTTTATAGATTATATTCGATATGTCAATATATGAAGGAAAGTCCCATATGGTACTATAAATCAATTACATCAGGCAGCCGGAATTTTGAGCTTGTTAACAAAATAGTAACTTGAACCTGCCATAACGGAACTCATAAGAAAAATTAGCACAAAACCCAAATGCCCTATAAACCAGCCTGCCATTATCGGAAAAATTGCTATAGAAAGACTTGTAGCGCCTACCATTCCTTTGTAAAGCGCCCTGTTTTCATTTGTAGTGATCTCTATAAAGATCCCTTCAGCGGATATATTCCTGGCACTGATACTAAAACCTGACAAGAAGAACACGACAAGATACATATAAATTGAGAAATGGGCCAGTGTAATTGCTAATATGGGTAATATTGTCCAGAGTATAATGCAACATTTAAATACACCACAAAATCCCCGCTTTTTTACTACCCTTGCCCATATAAGGTTAGACAGTATCATCCCTGTTATCTGTAAAAGCAGATATGTACCTACTTGTTTGCCCGTTAGGCCATAATTCTCCTTTGCCAGAACAACATAAAATGGCAGTAATGTCAGACCGAATCCGGAAAAGTTGACCATATAAATATAGTTGCGAAGGTTCTTATCTGCCCTGAGCCTGCCCGGAAGAGTTTTCAGCAACCTGGCGAAACCAGGTGTTTTGGATTCCGGCTTTACTTTTTTCTCCCTTACCGCCCAGAACCCAAAGCTGGCCACAAAAAGTAAAGCAGCAGCTACCAGAAATAACAGTTGATAGTTCGCGGGATAAGAGAAAGAAGACAAAATCTGCCTTCCAATGAAGGCAGCAATAAGGATAGAAAAACTGTTCAGAACCTGCCGCCAGACAAAGAACCTTTCCCTCTCATAGACAAAGAGTGATTTACCGAGGATATCGGAATACGAAACACCCGCAAACGTGCCAGAGATGGAGAAGATAAACATCAGGATAAAGATAAAAAAGATAATTGATGGACCGGAAAGATTATCTGCCATCAGGAGCATGACAGAAACTGATGCCAGGGCGAAGACCCTCATGTTTATTCCCAGGAGTAGAAAAGGCTTCTTTTTCTCCTTCAGATGAAGATAACTGGCAAACAGGAGTTCACCAATAAGGGGGGTGCCAACCATTATGGCAGTCAAAATGCCTATTTGAAAATTGGTTCCGCCTGATTTAACCAATATCGCAGGGAGAATTGTATTTGCCTCAATCAGTGTGCGGGCCGAGGCGAGAAATATGGCGTGCCAGAGGAAGGCAAAAAAGTTTATATGTTGTTTTATCGAATTGATCATAATCGGCTTTTGTATCAGGATCGCTGGTTATTTCTCTTAAACAGGAGATACCTGCAAGGGCAAAGACGTAACAGGCTGAGAGTTAAGGCTATGATTAGAGGATTATTCCCTAACCCGGGCAAGCCAAGACTAAACAAGGCATGTTCTTATCACGAAAACACGAAAGTACAAAAAAGAAAATTGACAGACTCGTAAAAAGTCCAAATTTCTTTCTTCCTTGACAGAAGGAATATAGGATGTCCCCCATATCCACATCATATTCGCATAGCAACTTATAATGTGAAGAACGTCCCCTATATGCCCCAAAAAGTTCTGCTATTGTTTTATAACCTGCTTTTTGAGGTATCTGGCCTTTTATCCAGTCTTTGATTCTGGGCCAAAATTATACAGCCTTTCCCTCGCCTAAGTCTTCTGCAATTAAACGAAACTGACCTAATGCGGCTTCGAGGTCTTCGACTATTTCCTGAGCGAGGATGCCGGGGTCAGGGAGGTTTTCAGAATCCTCAAGGCTTTTATATCTCTGAGCCAGAAAATATCGAGGCTGGCTTTGTACCTGTTTACAAGCTCCTCATAGTCATATGCGCGCCATCTACCGTCATGATTATTTTCAGACCATGTGGGTTTGCGTTTATTCCTGTTTTTTGGATTATAGCCTTTTACAAATTCATCAAGGTCTTCACGTTTTAAGGGATTTGTTTTGAATGTAAAGTGTATGTTTGTGCGAAGGTCGTAAATCCATAGTTTTTTTGTCCAGGCCTTTTCAGATGCCGGCTTGCGGTCGAAAAATATGACGTTTGCTTTAACGCCCTGAGCATAGAAAAGTCCGGTTGGCAAACGGAGAAGTGTGTGGACTTCACAATCATGCAAAAGTTTTCTACGGATATTTTCTCCGGCACCCCCTTCAAAAAGCACGTTATCCGGCACAACGATTCCAGCACGGCCGTTTTGTTTGAGAAGGGTTTTTACATGCTGGACAAAGTTAAGTTGTTTGTTTGAGGTTGTGGACCAGAAGTCTTCCCGTTCAATAGTATCTTTTTCTTTGGATATCTGCCCTTTTCCATTCACAATGGTGGTGCTGCTTTTTTTGCCAAACGGCGGATTGGTGAGAACGATGTTAAAACGGTCGCCGGGATCAGCGGCAAGTGAATCTGAAACCATTATTGGAAGGTTCTCATCACTGCCGATGCCATGAAGCATGAGATTCATGGCACAAAGTCGGGCAGTGCTTTGGACCAGTTCCCAGCCTTTGAATGTCTTTTCTTTGAGATTGCGCTTCTCCGTCTTGGTCATGTTTGGGTTTTGGCCGACCATGTAATCATGTGAGGCAAGAATAAACCCGCCGGTTCCGCAGGCAGGGTCACAGACCGTTTCAATTGGTAACGGATTTATGACATCAACCAGGGCGCGGATCAGAGGGCGGGGGGTAAAATACTGGCCCGCACCTGATTTTGTATCCTGGGCATTTTTCTCCAAAAGCCCTTCATAGGCATCGCCCTTAACATCTGCGCTCATGACAGACCAGTTTTCATTGTCAATCAGGTCAACCACCAGGCGGCGAAGTTTTACAGGGTCTTGAAATTTGTTCTGAGACTTCATAAAAATAAGGCCAAGCAGACCTTTTTCTTTTCCCAGTGCTCTTAAAGTATTCCGGTAATGCTCAAACAGCTCAAGCCCATCCTCTTTCAACAGGCTGGACCAGTTATACTTTTTTGGCACAATGCTTTTTTTGTTATGAGGCGGTTTTATCCGCTCATCCGCCATTTTAAGAAACAGCAGATAAGTAAGCTGCTCCACATAATCGCCATAGCTCATCCCGTCATCACGCAGGACGTTACAATAGTTCCATAATTTTTGTACAATGGTTGCAGGGTTCATAGGTTATCTTTCATCGCGTTCCCATACCTGTCTATGTGAGACGCACAGACAGAGAGATAGGGCTAAATTGGACATTTTGGGACTACCTCCATTAATTCATAAAAATGCTTTATATTTTTCTGAAAAGGTTATATATTTATTTAAATTTGAAGAAGGAACTTATTATGAACAAAAAGTCATTAATAGAAACCAACCCCTATCTACAAAATTCGAAAAGTTATAACGCTTCTCTAATTACTAATGTTTCGAGCTCTACGGCAATAGAGACCGGCGATAATGTTCTATCTATCGCCGAAAAACTTACTGAAATTGAGGACACCATTTTTATTGTTACCCCGCCGAAGCAAAAATCGACTTCTCAATGATCTCTGAAAACAGAGTTTCCATAGGTTGGTAATTTCTATTCATACCAGCCTGCACCGCTGTTATATATTCCTATCGTTAGAACCTGGTTCATATTGTGCCTCGATTAGGCCGGAGACATTATAACGTCCACCCTTTTTCAAACCATCACCTCTCGTAAATTTAAGAGATATATCAACTTCTCCCATAATTGCGTTTTTTTTATATGTTTCATTTCCTGGTTCCATAAGAAGTGTCTGCCTCGGCGGCCATAGGAAGCTCCACAGGGGTATCAAGCTCGTAATCTTTAGCAGAACAAATGAGTTTGCCGGAAAAAGC
>CAYYMU010000103.1:0-7574 GCA_964472445.1 uncultured Desulfobacteraceae bacterium | reverse complement strand
GAATCCAGATTCTGGGCGGGTGAAAAAGTAGGCGTAATAGCTGGCTGAAGAACAGTGGCATCAGCAACATTTCAATATTTTGATTTACTCTGTTTTTCTTAGTATAAATAATTACATAGCATACATCAACAGGATATGAAACGTATATTTTCATAAGCATTCACCCTCCCCCTCCGCAAGTCTCCGTAACTTCACCAGCCAGTCCGGCTTAATCAGCTTTGCTTTGTGCTTGAAATAAATATTAAATATGATAACCTGATGTTAAAATATTGTCACAAACACCGTAAACCAAAGACAGATGAAATGGTCAACCGGAGACGCAAATGGCGTAGACAAAGCCGTACAAAAATACTTTGCCGGTAAGCATTATAAGAATGTCATTATTTTTTGTATGGGCGATACGTGCAGGAACAATATTGGCAACTGGGAAACGAGGAACATATCATCACAAACTGCGAGGAAAGACTTCAACTACTATGCAACTAAAGACCTGCAGATGGCCAATGAAGCGTCCTGTGGTTTTATGATATGGGACATGAAAAGCAAGGGAACACTGAACAATATAATTAACCTTCTGAAGAGACAAAAGAAGGTTTTAGTATATATTTCTCTGGACAAGTCTTTCTCCACATTGCATAACATGGACGATTTGCTTTCTCTGCTGACAAGATGTTACAAGAATGCTTTGGAAAGACTCAAGAAACAGCCGGCGATAACGCGCTTCGTGCGGCAACAACAGACCGACTCGGAATTCGATAGACATGATGAGCAGATGGGACTTCCTCTCTCTTGAGGCCTGAAGACTGTTAAGTTCATAGTATAGAGATTTCATTTTCTGACAGGATAACCTTATAACCTTAGCTAATTTATATCCTGAATATCCAGTTAATCCTGTCAGAAATATATTTTAAAGAAGTAATACAAACAGTAAAAACATTTTTGGGAGGGTATAATGAACAGTTCACCGGACAAGGAAAAAGCTGTAGAAGCAGCGATAGTTCAGATAGAACGCCAGTTCGGCAAAGGTTCTATTATGAAGTTAGGCGGCAAGCCGATTGTTGATGTGCCGGTAATATCGACCAGCTCTCTTGCGCTTGATAAAGCACTGGGTGTAGGAGGACTTCCAAGGGGCAGAGTCACAGAAGTTTTTGGCCCTGAATCATCCGGGAAAACATCCTTAACTCTTCATGTTATTGCAGAAGCTCAGAAACTGGGCGGCATTGCGGCGTTTATAGATGCTGAACATGCCCTTGATATCGGGTATGCAAAAAAGCTTGGCGTGAATTGTGATGAACTTCTGCTCGCACAGCCTGACACAGGCGAACAGGCACTCGAAATAGCAGATATGCTGGTTAGAAGCGGAGCAATAGATATCGTTGTTATAGATTCGGTTGCAGCACTTGTACCCAGAGCAGAAATTGAAGGTGATATGGGCGATTCCCACATGGGGCTTCAGGCAAGGCTTATGTCCCAGGCACTGAGGAAATTGACCTCTTCGATAAATAAAACAATGACATCAGTTATTTTTATTAACCAGATACGCATGAAAATAGGCGTGGTGTTCGGCAACCCTGAAACAACTACTGGTGGAAACGCCCTTAAGTTTTATTCGTCTGTAAGGCTCGACATAAGACGTATCGGGGCCATAAAAAACGGTCAGGATGTTGTAGGAAACCGTACAAGGGTTCGTGTGGTAAAAAATAAGATGGCGCCTCCTTTTAAAGAGGCTGAATTTGATATAACATATGGCGAAGGTATATCAAAAACAGGCGATCTTCTTGACACAGGTGTTGAAGAAGGCATAATTGATAAAAGCGGGTCGTGGTATTCATATAATGAAGAACGAATAGGCCAGGGTCGTGAAAATGTAAAAAAATTCTTTGGTGAAAATCCAGATATTTATAAAGAAGCTCTTGCTAACGTCAGAGAATCTATGGGGCTCTCTAAAAAAGCGGAAGAAAAATCCAAGGACCAATAATACAGACAAAACAAAAAAATTCAATTGCTCCAACTTGTTGAGCTGTTATCAAAAAAGGTTTTTACAACACACAATATGAAAAATTCCAAGAAACCATCTATAACAGGCAATGAAATACGAAAACAGTTCCTTGAATATTTTAAAAAACACAATCACAGAATTGCGAGAAGTTCTTCTCTGGTTCCTTCAGATGATCCAACCCTGCTGTTTACAAATGCCGGTATGGTCCAGTTTAAGCGGACATTCCTTGGAGAAGAAAAAAGAGATTATGTAAGGGCTGCGACATCACAAAAATGTGTCAGAGCTGGTGGAAAGCATAACGATCTGGAAAATGTCGGTTATACTGCCAGGCATCATACCTTTTTTGAGATGCTCGGCAATTTTTCCTTTGGAGATTATTTTAAGGAAAAGGCAATCGAATTTGCATGGGATCTGCTTGTAAACGGTTATAACCTGCCAATAGACAAATTATGGGTTTCGGTTTATCTTGATGATGATGAGGCATATAATATATGGGCTGAAAATATTGGCGTGTCAGAAGAACGGATTGTACGCTGTGGGGAAAAGGATAATTTCTGGTCAATGGGAGATACGGGCCCATGCGGCCCATGCAGTGAAATACACATAGATCGCGGTGAAAAATTCGGCTGCGATAATCCAGATTGCGGGGTTGGATGCGAATGCGACAGATATCTCGAAATATGGAATCTTGTTTTTATGCAGTACAGCCGGGATATTGCAGGCAAGATGACCCCGCTTCCAAAGCCCAGCATTGACACAGGAATGGGTCTTGAACGCATAGCCTCTCTTGTACAGGATGTGCCTACAAATTTTGATACTGATCTTATCCGCCCTATTATTACAATGGTGGAAAACCTTTCAGAGAAAAGGCTTGGCAATTCTCTTAAGCACGACATAGCCATGAAGGTAATTGCCGATCATACCAGATCCGCAGCATTTCTTATAGGCGATGGGGTTCTTCCTTCCAATGAAGGAAGAGGATATGTTCTCCGCCGAATCATACGCCGGGCAATACGCTATGGCCGCAACATAGGACTTTCAAAACCATTTCTCAACAAAACAGCGGATGTTGTTTTTGATATAATGAAAACAGCCTACCCTGAACTTTTAAATGCTTCAGCTTTTATCAAAAATTTAATTCAAAATGAAGAAGTCAGATTTTTAGAAACCCTTGATAACGGGCTTAAGCTTTTAAACGAAACACTTGCAGACATAAAAGCAAAGGACGAAAACCAGGTGCCTGGAAATGTAATATTCAAACTCTACGACACCTATGGATTTCCGGTCGATATAATCAGGGATGTGGTAAGGGATGAAAAAATGACCCTGGATATGACCGGCTTTAACGAGGCCATGGAGGGGCAGCGAAACAGATCCAGGTCTGTTACTTCCTTTTCAGGTATTGGCGATGCCTATAAAGATCTTGCTGCCAGAGGAATAAAATCTAAGTTTACCGGCTATGAAACTATGTCAGCCAATTCAAATGTGCTTGTCATAGTATCTGAAGGAGGCGAAGTTCAGGAGGCTTCAGCCGGAACTGATATTGAAATCGTAACTGAAACCACCCCTTTTTACGGCGAGGCTGGCGGCCAGGTTGGAGACAGGGGAAGAATAACCGGACAAAATAATAAGCAGGCTCTTGATATCAGTATTCTCGATACAATTAAAGACCCGACAGGACTGATAATACACAAAGGTAAAATAATTTCAGGAAGCATTAAAAAGGGCGATAATGTAACTCTAATTGTTGAAAAAACACGCCGCAATGGAATTGCCTGCAACCACACTGCCACCCATATACTCCATTTTGCATTGCGCAAAATACTGGGCGACCATGTAAAACAGGCTGGTTCCTCTGTATCACCGGACAGGCTCCGTTTTGATTTTAACCATTTTTCTCAGGTTAACGGCGATGCTTTAAATAAAATTGAAACCATTGTAAACAATAAGATACGCGAAAATGTTCTGGTTGAAACAGAAGAAATGGATGCTGAAAAAGCACTAAAATCAGGTGCTACAGCCCTTTTTGAAGAAAAATATGGGGACCGGGTCAGAGTTGTTTCCCTTGGATCTTTCAGCCAGGAATTATGCGGAGGAACACATACCAGCCGCACCGGCAACATAGGCATTTTCAAAATAATCGGGGAATCCAGCGTAGCATCGGGGATAAGAAGAATCGAAGCCCTTGCAGGCGAAGCAGCACTCGAGTATATCCAGAAGACTTCAAAAATAGTTCAGGAAACAGCCAGCCTGATAAAGGAAAGGCCGGAAGATATTCCAAAGAGAATTGTCAAAATAATCACCGATCATAAATCCGCTGAAAAGGAAATAGAAAAACTTAAAGCAAAAATTGCGGCAACAAAGGCGGACAGTTCTGAAGGTGACATTAAATTAATAGGCAATGTAAAGGTTCATGTGAAAAAAGTCGCGGTTGACTCAGCCTCAGCCCTTAGAGATCTGGCTGACAGATTCAGGGAAAAAATAAGCTCCGGCATTGTTGTGCTGGGCAGCGTTGCAGGCTCCAAGGTCTTTCTTATCGTGGTTGTAACAAAGGACTTAACAAAGCGTTTTAATGCAGGAAATATTGTAAAGCAGATTTCAGCCATAGTCGGTGGCGGTGGCGGTGGAAGGCCTGACATGGCGCAAGCCGGCGGCTCCATGCCTGATAAACTCGATCACGCGCTTGAAAAGGCATACGAAATCGTGGGAAAAATGTAAAATTACTTAACAATAGAAAAACACATTCTCTCAAAGAGATTGAGACCAGAGAGTTGAGGGCAAGATTACCGATCTTTTTTGATATTATCTGCTATTTTTCTTACCCTGTCCATAATGTCTGAAACGTCCATATTTAAAAGTTGCCTGTCTTTCATGACTATTTTTCCGTTAATTATACTTGCAGAAACATCTGCGCCAGATGCTGAATAAACTATTTGTGAATAGCAGTTATACATTGGAATCATGTGAGGTTTATTTGTATCAAGGATAATTATGTCTGCATATTTACCAGCCTCAATGGAACCGGTTTTATCTTCAATGCCAAGCGTCTTTGCGCCTTCAATGGTTGCCATCCTCAAAACGGTTGCAGTATCCATGGCAGTAGGATTCATTGTTTTAAGCTTGTGAATTTTGGCGGTTGTATCTATTTCCAGTAAAAGATCAAGATCATTGTTGCTTGCACAACCGTCTGTGCCAAGCCCCACGATTACACCCTGTTTAAGCATTTCCGGAACAGGTGCAACGCCTGCTCCTAATTTCATACTGCTTTCTGGATTGTGTGATACTTTTACACCACAATCGGCAAAAATTCTGATTTCATCTTCATCAACAAAATTGCAGTGAACAGCTACTGTGGAATCATCAAGTATACCCAGGCTGTTGAGATAGCGAACAGGTGTATTTCCATATTGCTGTTTAATATCTTGTGTTTCTTTTATGGTTTCAGACAAATGAGTCAAAAAAAGAGCTTTACTGTTTCTCGCAACCTCTTTGATATTCTTTAGCGTTTCAGGTGAACAGGTATAGGGTGAGTGGCAAAAAAGCGCGGGACAAATCAGGCTTGAAACATTCTTCCATTTTGCAATAAAAGATTTTGCAATCTGTACATTTTTTGCAGGGTCAGGAATACCGGGTGCGGGAAAATCGACAAATCCCTGACAGCAAACTGCCCGCATTCCTGTGCTTTTTGCTGCCATGACAACACTGTCTTCAAAGAAATATCCATCACAAAAGGTTGTTGTGCCGGAAAGAATCATTTCTGCTATTGCCAGCATTGCTCCATAGTAGGCAGTATCTTTGTTTAAATATTTTGCCTCTGCCGGAAAGATGTAATCATTAAGCCATTTATTCAGGGGAACATCATCAGCCAGGCCTCTGAAAAATGTCATCGGCAGATGAGTGTGAGTATTGATAAGCCCCGGCATAATAATTGAACCCGGCATATCCAGTACTTCTTTTGCAGTATATGATTCAGGGGGCCGGTTTTTCTGAGTATCAACAAAAACAATTTTTTTATCCAAAATGCCGATGACCGGATTTTCAATTACTTCCATCGAGTCAGACATGGTCAGAAGAAAGCCGCCTGTGATAATGATATCAAAATTTAATATTGCCATATCAGCTGATATTCAGACTTTTCTTAATGCTGCGCGCTATTTCTTTAACTTTTTCTATAACAGCAGCTTCATTAATTGTTAAAAGCTGTCTGTTTTTCATAATTATTTTTCCGTTTATTATTACTGTATCAACATCAGATCCATTTACTGCATAAACAAGATGAGAATAAGGATTATACATTGGTGTAAGGTGCGGTTTGTTTAAATCTATGAGAATAATGTCAGCCTTCATGCCGCTTTTAATAGAACCTGTAAAATTTTCCATTCCAAGGACACGGGCTCCGTCACAGGTCGCCATACGTGTAACAGTAGAAGCAGACATAATTGTTGGGTCAAGACGTTCAACCTTCTCAAGTTTGCCCGCAGTATCCATTTCCTGAAACATATCAAGATTATTATTGCTGGCACACCCGTCGGTACCAAGCCCTACAACAATCCCATGATCCAGCATGCTGGATATAGGAGCAACACCAGAGGCCAGCTTCATGTTGCTCTCAGGATTATGAACAACCTTACATCCGCTGTCTGCAAAGATTTTTATATCATCTTCATCCATGCAGACGCAGTGAAAGGCAAAGAATCGTTCATCAAGATAATTAATGTCTTTCAAAAACTCTGTTGCTCTTTTCCCTAATGTTTTTCTTAACTGTTTTGCCTCTGCCTTGTTTTCAAGAAAATGAGTGGCGATCGGGACATTGTACTGGTCAGCCAGAGCTTTGGCATCTATAAGGAGTGAAGGAGAACACGTGTATAACGAGTGGGGCTCAACCATGATATTTACAAGCGAATCATCTGCCCATTTTTCAATGAGCATTCTTGTATATTCCAAACCTTTGGCAGGTGTTTCACAATTGGGAGATGGAAAATCAAATAGCACCTCTCCAAGCAGGCATCTCATGCCGGCCTGTTTTGCAGCCTTTGCTGTTTCATCTTCAAAAATATACATGTCACAGAATGTGGTTGTTCCTGACTTAATCATTTCCGCACATGCCAGCATGCTTCCCCAAAAAGCCAGATCTGGATTAACATTTTTAGCTTCAGCAGGAAATATGTAGTTGTTTAACCAGTCCATGAGTTCAATATCATCAGCCATTCCCCTGAAACAGGTCATTGCTGAATGAGTATGGCTGTTTATCAAACCAGGCATAATCATATGATTGGTTGCATCTATGGTTTGTCTGGATATATATTTTGCATTAATTTCCTTCTGAGTTCCAACAGCAATTATGTTTTCCCTGTCAATGGCAACAGCTCCGTTTTCAATTACAGATGCATCCCCATCCATCGTAAGCACCAGCCCATTGGAAATTATGACATCAACTTCATTCATATTTTTTATTCCATCTCGCAGATATAAGATTTGTTTAAAATTTATGGCTCTTCTCCAATTTAGTTGGAGAAGAAAGTCCAAGGATTCAAGGGGTCAAGGATTCAAGGGTTTGTTTTCTAAAAACTTTATC
>CAYYMU010000102.1:0-7610 GCA_964472445.1 uncultured Desulfobacteraceae bacterium | reverse complement strand
ATTCCCCGGCTCTCGGTTGATATTGATCTTAACTATATTGGCGCGGTCGGACGTGAGAAGATGCTGGAGGATCGTCCAAAACTCGAGCAGGCAGTTGGCGCGGTGTTTTCCCGAGAAGGATTTACTGTCAAGAGAATACCGATTGAACACGCCGGGGGGAAATGGAGGCTGAACTATCAAAGCTTACAGGACAGTCAGGCAACCTCGAAGTCGATCTGAACTTCATGTTCAGGCAGCCACTTTGGGAAGTGCAATCTGTCGATTCTCGTGCCGTTGGCGACTTTCGGGCCAGGAACATTCCCGTTCTTGACATTCATGAACTTGCTGCCGGAAAGCTGACCGCTCTGTTCGCCCGACATCAGGCACGAGACCTCTTTATCTCTTGTTCAGTCAACGATTCTTTTGGTTTGAATCCAAGTCGAATCATAATTTTCCCTATTCAAAATCAATTAAAATCATTAAACTGCAAGCATAACGATCAAGGTCACTTGCGCCGCCACAAAACTTGCCCGTGAGGCCACAGACGTTCTCGGCGTCAAGTGTACCGCCTGGTTCGGCGATTTTTGTCTCTTTGTTTGTTATATTCTGCCCAAATAATTTAACCTATCTGTATCAGCTTTTTTCCATTGCGCCAAAGTTGTATAGGACTATCCTCAGATATTTTGATAACCAAGCCATAGTGTGAAGCGCTTTGCGCAGCAGCAGTTCTCCCACCGCCACCAGCTGCTGTAGCACGTGCTAGATCTATCAATGCGCCAGAATCCTTTACTACCCCAGCTGAGTCTATAATAGTCATACCATCTGACGTAACAGCAGCAGTGAAAACACCACTGCGATAAGCGTCCGCAACTGGCAGATTAAGGAGACGCTTCCGAAGTAATTTCCCTATGTCAGTATCATCGATACCTCTTATGATACCTATCTCTTCCAAACTGTGATCTGTGATAATAATAAGGCCACCGTGCCGGGTCGCAGAAATTCCAACAATAATTTTGCATAGAAGTTCTGCCGTTTTGGTTGAACTCAGATGTTCAGCAATTAGAGATGCAATACGTGGGAGTTCAATGAGCGCCCAGCGTCCTCGCTGCCAACGAAGAATGCAGTCTGGCGCAAACAAGACATCAACCTCAAAGTTATGGGTTATGAATACTGCAAATAAACTCGGCTCTGTGCCATCCAACACAGAGCTAAATTGATCATGGGTTCCTTGACACGCTGATGATATGTGCTCTGTTGAATCTAGTTGTACAATACCCACACACGTTGCTGGTGGCTGTATTAGAAATGCTGATTGAACCCCGTCAACATATCGATAAGAAAGGGGTGCACTGTAGAAAGTTGAGGTAACTTGAATATTTGGCGTCCTAGTAATTTGGAAACCGCGTTTTTCTATTTGTTCTAAAAATCCTTTGACGGGTTTGTTGAAATAAAGCAGAGCACTGGTACACGGAGCACCTTCGTACCGTTGATACGTAAGGTTTTTGGCAATTTCAATAACGTGTTGAACATTGTCAAAGCTTTTACTGCGTCCTCGAAGAAATCTTGCGACAGCAATATCAAAAGCTGTGTTCATAATAACTGTTCTATGGTGAACACCGTGTTTGGCGTCATCAAACCCTCGAACTAGTACTGTCACTCCCTCACATAATTGAATTAAGAAACGTATCTCGATAGGTGAGAACGGCAGGGTCGGTCGTGAAAACTGTAAAACAGTTACATCGCCCACTCGATTCTTAAAACATAATAGTACATTACTTCCCTGGTCTATAACGCCACCATTTTTTGGTATGCTTAGGCCTATAGTGTCCTTGATTCTATCCTTGAAATAGGCAACATCCCTACCTCCGAGAAAGTTTTGAATCTGTGGCGCGAGAAGCCTAACTAGCTTGAGTAATTGGTCGGAATTCATATCTTGGCAGTATTCTCTCAAAATTTGTTTCAGTTAGAAATACCTAACGGGGTGTGCCCGCCGAACAGTGTTAATAGATGTAAAATTTTCCCATGATATATGACTAAAAATCTGGAAAATATTTCCACTTATTTAAATATTAAATTTAAATAAGTGAAAATATTTCTCTTGAGTTTTTCAACTCTTTTACATGCTATTAAGCTTTCGATTTAACAACATAATACAGCAGGTGTATGGGAAGCAAGATAAAATTCAAACCAAATCCAAAGTATCGTTTAATGGATCAAGTTCGTGAAATTTTACGATATTATCATTATGCCTACAGGACAGAGCAATATTATTGCCATCTTACTTCCTCTTTTTATTTCTATGCCGTAAAGACGATTTAAGTCTCCAACAATTATCATCAATAGAGAAGGCACCTCCAGAAACAAAGCGAATATCCTCTACTGTGTAAAATGCCTGGGGATTGAAACTTTTAATATGGCATGTCACCAGAGACAATTGGGAACGTTTGATTATAGCATACAGCAGATGAACTGGACCCGTAGAACCCGTTGCTTCTACAACGGTGACCCTAAAGTCCTTACTTCTCAGAAAGTCAACCAGCGCTGAAGCCTCACGATGGGTAATCACTCGAACTACAATCTTTCCCATAGCCAGCTTTTCTTCAAGAATAATTCCAATATAATTTCCAATAGCAAAACCGAACGCGTAAGCGAAATAGTTAACTACATTAGTTAAATTCTGCATAACCTGACCAATTGCGAGCAGCCAAATCAAAATCTCAAAAAATCCGAGTATTGGCGCAAGTATCTTCATCCCTTTGGATAAAAAAATAATCCGTAGCGTCCCAAGAGAAACATCGATAATTCGCGCAAGGCAAATAAGAAGTGGAACAATTATACACATAAAAAAAGTAGAGTTTATTAGATCATTCATAATATTTTCTGTTTATTAAAATTCAGGTCTAACATAAGGCTCAGCGAGAGGCCGGTTGTATGGCCGATTCGCTGTAGTCGATGGTGTACGCCCGGCATGGGCGTGAACTTATGGGGTGAAAATCCCCTATAGGTGAATCCTGTTAATATACTGAACACATTAGCAAAAGTATTAGCCGAAAGCAAGGGCGGAATCGTGAGAGACCGTCTGAAGGAAGCTGGAGTGCAAAGCTATGAGCCGACGAACAGAAACAGCATACAAGGCCAAGTCTCCGGTTAAGTTAGCACAACATAACGAAGCCCAGTGGTTCAGGAGATATGGTAAATGCTGCGGTTGTGTAGCGAAAGTTCATACCCTTATACCCCTCAAGGGGGTACTAGAGTCCGGGGAGATCTGCCTGAAATGGCAGTTTAATGTTGTTTTAACTATCTATCCAGTGAAATTACCGGCAGGGGCAACCGGTCAACCAAGTCCCGGCGGTATCAGGAGAGCATCCCGCCTGATATTGAGATACAAAACAAAGAGGAGTTAAACAGGATGGCGAGGTGAAGCACCAGGAGACAGCGCTTTATGAGGAAACTCATAGGGCAAACAGGCAGAAGTCAGCAGAAGCCATAGTAGCCGAATGCCTGCTTTAATAGGCAGGCGCAAGGTTCAAGTTGAGGCCAGGGACCTGTTATGTTACTGGGCTGTAAGGGAATTAGGGATAAGCTGCACGGAGTTGGCGAAAAAGTTAAAGATGAGTCAGCCGGGGGTAGGATATGCTGTAAACAGGGGAGAAAAGATTGTTAAAGAGCATAAATATCAATTACTTTAGCAAGTTATTTACTTATTTATGGATGTCCCGCATATTCCCCTTGGTTGTGTATTTCTGGCAACAGGAATTACCTGTATTATTTTAAAAAAGAACCAAATGTGTAATTGGGCAGGCACTGAAAAGTATTGACAAGGAAATATTTTAGGGTGTCGTCCTTTACCGCAGCGGTCGCGATGAATCTCAATGTGCATGATTCCCCATCTCTTTGATCCCTTGTCTCTGAACCCTGAACAGTTGAAGCCAACCACTTGGAGTGGTTTATTAAGAACTTATATTGAAATCGGTTATTGAGCCTTCCGCAAGTATAGGCGAGGCATCTATTTTTTCTGCCGCCATCATGGAAACAACTCGTTTCATAGCGCTTAAAATCATTAATTGTTCCCACTCCTCCAAGCTTGAAAATCGCTTTATAAATGACTCCTGCAAAGGCGGCGGTGCTTGCTCAAGAATTTGAAGGCATTTCTCAGAAAGCTGTATTATTATCCGCCGCTTATCTTGATCACTGCGTATTTTTGTTAAAAGTTCTTTTTTTTCAAGTCGGTTTACAATGTCAGTTGTGGTAGCTTGGCTCAGACTGATTGATTTGGCCAAATCTGTAACCGAAAATTTGCCATGGTTTGAAATTTCCCGCAAAACTATTAACTGGGGCCCGGTTATCCCATATTTTCGGTTAAGATCTTTAGAGTGAAGGCTTATTGCCCGAATAATTTTTCTAAGAGACAAAAGCAATTCACTGCATCGCAACGCTGTTGTTATTTCTTCTACCTGTAGTATTTTCTGCTCCTGTTTCATTTTTTCCAAAATAGTTTAAGGTTGTAATGCAGCAGTTTTATAGCAAAAAGCTGTCAGTTTATTAGTTTGATCCCATGATAAATGCAATATTTATTTGATATCCTAACTTATTATATTTTAAATATATTGCATATAATACATATTGTTTAATACAAATTTTATTCTTATATTCCATACCATTATATATTTTATAATACAAACTTGATTTTAGCAAAAAGTTAGGGGCACCATTTGCTTTGCAAGAGTTCAATAATGAGCGTCCGGGGATGCATCAATATAACATATTGTTATAACGTCATTAATTTTGCCAGAAGATGGGACTTGCCGGCGCCGAATACCGGATTAATTTAACTTTTTACAAGATAGTCAATAACGCACATTCAATTATCATTCCGACGCTCTTGTTTTTTTCTTGCTATTTTACATAGTATACATTATATAGAAAAGTTAATAAAACTTAGTGCGCTGGAAGATTTATATTTCAGCATCAAAATATAAATCGATACTGAACAACATTGAGATTTAGGTCTTTGTCTTATGGTTGTTAATAATTTTTAAATTGATGTGAACAGTAAAAAACAATCGCTTGATTCTCAGATCGTTTGGAAGAGCTGGTAACACCTCAAATAAACTTCGACGTTAAGCCTATCGCCTTGGTAAAAAAAGCAACCTCGCATTTGTTGAACATTTCATGATTAAATACCGGCTTGCGAAGCTATGATCTACAAAAGGAAGAATGGAAGTGAATTGTTTGCTTTAGATAAAAATTTCCAAGCACAACTGGCAAAGACTGATAATTCTGCTGACAACGTAGACACAGGTGACACTTATACAGCGATACTTTCAATTGAATGTTTGAACAAGTGTAAGAATTATATACTACGGCAATGAGTAAACTTAACATTATTAGCAGTTTTTGGCGCAAGTCAGCTAAATCGAACCATAGTAAAGAGGAGTAAAAATGATTTTTACAGAGAACCAACAAGATATTGCAGACAAGATTGATTCGGATGTTTCCAAATCAACTTGGAAAGAGTGGAAATGGCAGACAGGTCATCGTATAAAAACAATAGATAGTTTGGAAAAAACTCTTGATATAAAATTACTTGAAGAGAAGAAAATAGAATTACAAAAAACAATTGAAAAATTCCCGATGTCTATTACTCCGTATTATTTATCTCTTATTGATACGGATAATTTAGAAAATGATCCTATTTTTAGACAATCTGTTCCGTCTATTAATGAACTATATATTTCACCTTCGGATATGGCAGACCCATTACATGAGGATAAAGACAGCCCTGTACCGGGAATTACGCACAGGTATCCTGATCGTGTTTTGTTTCTGGTAAGTAATGTGTGTGCGATGTATTGTCGTCACTGCACCCGAAAACGGCGGGTGGGGGATATAGACAATATTCCGACTAAAAAAGAGATACAGGTCGGAATTGAGTATATTCGCAACACCCCCAAAGTTCGAGACGTTTTGTTGAGTGGAGGAGATCCATTTTTGCTGTCAACTGATTACTTGGATTGGATATTAACAGAACTTCAAAAGATAGAGCATGTTGAAATAATTCGTATTGGGACTAGAACACCTGTTGTTTTGCCTTATCGAATAACCGATGAACTTGTGGCAATGTTAAAAAAACATCATCCTTTATGGATTAATACGCATTTTAATCACCCTCGGGAAATAACTTCATCTTCCAGAGAAGCTCTTGCTAAACTTGCGGATGCCGGGATTCCTCTTGGCAATCAATCAGTTCTGCTATCCGGCGTAAATGATTGTCCAAGGATTATGTTGTCTCTTGTCCATAAACTCGTTGCAAACAGGGTTAGGCCTTACTATTTATATCAGTGTGATCTTTCTGAAGGATTAGCTCATTTTAGAACACCTGTAGGCAAAGGAATTGAAATTATAGAAAGCTTGATTGGACATACAACCGGATTTTGTGTGCCAAGATATGTGATTGATGCGCCTGGAGGCGGAGGCAAAATTCCGATCATGCCAACTTACCTCATTTCATGGTCTACCAACAAAGTAATTTTGAGAAATTATGAAGGAGTCATAACAACCTATAAGGAACCTGATTGTTATAAGTCGACTTTTTGTGATGGAAACTGCGATGAATGTAAATTGGTACTTCCCTTGGAAGATGCATCTGAATCCCGGGCAGTTGGAATCGAAAAACTGTTGGCGGATTACGATGATACTATAGCACTTGTTCCTGCAGAAAATGAACGGATAGAAAGGCGTGATTAATTTTGCCTCAAGACAAAATCGAAAGTTATAAAGGGAATACTATTCAACATGGGCACTATAACGACCGTATTTACCTGATGAAAGTAGCATCATTTCCGTCAGCAGGGCTGCCTTATGAACTTATTGAATTGGCTAAGACAAATGGATACTCAAAGATCTTTGCAAAAGTTCCAAAGAATATTGCAGAGCTTTTTTTTAATACCGGCTTTTTAGAAGAAGCCAGAATACCGGCTTTTTTTTCAGGAAAACAACCCGCTGTATTTATGGGATATTATCTAAACGCTGAACGCATCAAGGAACCCGATATTGAAAGGATGGAAAATATTTTAAAGATTGCTTTTGGAAAAAGACCAACATATGAAGTACAACCTTTGGCCAATCGCTATATTTTACGCAAGTGTCATGAAACAGATGTATTTGTTATGGCAAAAATATACCAAGAGATTTTCCCTTCCTATCCGTTTCCGATCCACGATCCTGACTATCTTTTAAAAACTATGCAAAGTCATATTGATTATTTTGGTATTGAAACAGAGGACGGATTGGTAGCTGTTTCATCGGCGGAAGTAGACAAAGAAGCCGGTAATGTGGAAATGACAGATTTTGCAACACTCCCGGAATGGCGAAGAAATAATTTTAGTCAACAGCTTCTTGCCAGAATGGAGAATGAAATGAAGAAGAAAAATATCAAAACTGCATATACAATTGCCCGGGCAATGTCGGTTGGAATGAATGTTACGTTTAGCAAAGCAGGATACCAATTTGGCGGCAGGTTAAAAAACAATACAAATATTTCAGGAAGAATAGAGAGTATGAATGTTTGGTATAAGACACCTGCGGGACGTCCATAAATAAGTAAATAACTTGACATGTCATTACATTAT
>CAYYMU010000101.1:0-7635 GCA_964472445.1 uncultured Desulfobacteraceae bacterium | reverse complement strand
CAGGCATTATCTTGGTCACAGATAGATCCAAAGAGGCCATTCGGCAAAGCGAGGAGGAAAAGCACCTGTTGCTTCATTCGGCCGGAGAGGGCATATTTGGGATGGATGCCACAGGGAAGGCGACCTTCGTCAACCCCGCCGCCCTGAGCATGCTTGGGTTTGCCGAAGAGGAGATGTTAGGCCAAAGCATTCACGCTCTCATCCACCATTCACACAAGGACGGCTCCACCTACCTGGTGGAAGACTGCCCCATGGACGCCTCCTACACCAAGGTAGCCGGGAGCCATGTTACGGATGAGGTGCTCTGGCGCAAGGACGGCAGCTATTTCTCCGTGGAGTATTCCAGCACACCGATAATCAAGCAAGGAAAGGCCATCGGCGTGGTGGTGACCTTTCGCGATATCACCAAACGCAGGCATGCTGAGGAAAATCTTCAGGAGAGCGAATCACGCATGCGCGCCATTACCGATTCCGCCTAGGATGCTATTCTCATAATGGATCCTGAAGGTCGGATATCCTATTGGAACCCTGCGGCTGAGCGTATTTTAGGCTACACGAGCTCCGAAGCCATTGGCCAAAACCTGCACCTTTTAATCGCGCCCCTGCGTTATCACAAAGCGCACCATGCCGCCTTCCCATTGTTTAAGGAGAAAGGACAGGGAGGAGCAGTGGGAAAAACACTCGATCTGGAGGCTATCCGAAAAGGCGGAAAGGAAATACCGGTGCAGCTTTCGCTTTCAGCAGTACATATGAAGGGCGTCTGGTATGCAGTGGGGATTATTCGCGACATCACCGAGCGCAAGCTGGCGGAGGAACAGATCCGGCAGATGGCATACCATGATTCTCTGACAGGCCTTCCCAACAGGAAACTTTTCTCCGATCGTTTGGGCATTGCCTTGACTCAGGCCCATAGAAATAAACAAGAGGTGGGAATAGCGATGCTCGACCTCGACAATTTTAAGGGCGTGAATGACACCCTGGGGCATCTTGCGGGAGACCTCCTACTCAAGGCAACGGCAGAGCGGCTGAGCGCAGCGCTGAGGGAGGGTGATACCGTTGCGCGCATCGGTTGGCGACGAATTCGTGCTGATCCTTCCTGAGCTGAAGGGAATAGAAGATGCGGTCAAGGTTGCACAGAAGATCGTTGACGGTTTTCGCAAGACCTTCCTCATTGATACCCATCAACTGGTTGTGACGACAAGTATCGGCCTCGCAGTCTATCCTGATGATGGAATAGATGAAGGTATCCTTATGAAAAATGCCGATATCGCCATGTATCAAGCCAAGCAGGCGGGACGGGACGGGTACCGGCTCTTTAAAAAGGCCTGAAGATGTGACACCATTTCCTTCCACGTTTCATGGAGTAAACAATGCGTCGTCAAGGGAAACGTCGACTTTAAGGTTCCGCAGGAATACAACTTCTTTTTCGCCTTCAGAGGAGAGTTTAACTACTTTGATGGGCAATCGAAGTTCCGGATGAATCCACAAAAGATAAGTTATCCTGGTACTTTCTACACGAAGTCGCGGACAGGCGAGATTGTCCAGAGTTTCAGGCGGCAGGTGAGTAACGGAACCTTCACGAGCACTTACCACTATGGACCGGATCAAAGCACCGATGTCCGACTGATCCACGGTATGGCCTTTTGAATCGGTGATTAGCCGGTTTTCAGGATCGAGGTTGAATTTGAAAAACCATTTTAAAAAAGGACGAAGGGTTACCTTGTTTTTGATGGGATTGTAAATAAGCATCGCCCCCTTATGGGGATGGATAAAATCCATCCGGATAAACCCCGGTTTTTTGTAGGTGTAAAAAATCTTACTGCGCTCATCTTCCCCTTCCGAATCAAGAAGGGTGGTGTAGTTTGTTAAAGCATTGAATTTGTCAGTCATCTCAGAAAGGAGAGGATCATCTTTTCCCCACACGGGAACGGCAATGGACAAGCATATCCAGATCAGAAGAGCCGTTGAGAGTTGACGGATCATGCGGCAACCGCCCCCCTTGAGAGGTGCATCGTAAAGCCATGCATACCATTTGTGATGATTCGATTGTGGTTTTTGGTAAAGTGCCATTTTAAAAATGGAGAGAAAAGACTCATCCTTGTGTCATTTTCTTGTTCGTTGGGGCCAGTACCCACGCTGAGGTTATACTGAAACCAGCTGCTAACTGGTATAACCTGTCCTATGTATGGATATATTTGCCAAGTTTTCTATAAAAGTTCTGGTGAGATCCAAAGGTGTATAAATAAAGTATAGAATCGATAATTTCGTAGGCCAATAAAATATGATTATTTCCAAGTTTGTACTTATAAACACGAACGCCTTGTAGATCACCGGATTTTGCATTACCAATTTTAGGATTTGCCATTATTGTTTTAACAGCTTCATCCAGTTTTTTTATTTGATTCTTTTTCAGTTTCTTTTTTTGTTTAGCGAAGATTGGTGACTGGATTACTTTTTCAATCAGGTCCATTCCTATTCTCCAAATACATATGGAGTTCCTTGACCAGATTTAATTTGTTCTTTTCCGATTAAAATATCTTGTATTAAAGGCAGAGGAAGATCTGGATTATCTTCCACGATTTGACCTATTTTTGCCCAATATTCAATTTGACCTGCTATTGATCGTTTAAATACTTTTGATTTTATTTTTGCTTTGGCAAAAAGATCATCTGATATTTTAACTGCTGTAGGCATAATATATCCTTAAATAAAAAATTTGTTTAAATTCGTAGATATTTTATATTAACGAGTTGCATATTGCAACCTAATATTTTAAAAAGTTATAATATACGTTTGCAAGAGGCGGCCGTTCCTGGTGCCACTGACATGCGGCGTTCAAGCTGTAGACAAGTCAATTTATTTCATTAACGTCTTTATTTTTATTATAATATATACTATAATAAATTTGTTTTGGTCTGTTTTTAAAACTTTAAGAGCAAGTAAATCAATAATCCAATGGACAGCCCCAACTCTGGGGACACCTAACGTCCATAAAAAAGTAAATAACTATCTTTTAAGCATTGGAAGGCTTGCGGTACATCAGTTTATAATGGAGAAATATATAACGCTATTTACATTTACAGGCTTGTCGTTTAAGGGAAAAAGCCTGTTGTGCTGTGGAAGTGACCATAGGAGGGCGTAACTAATGGAAAGAAATGAAATAATAAGGACTCTGCGCGGCTTTGTGGAGATGAACAGGGATAGATACGAAATCATACGGATCGGTGTTTTTGGTTCAGCGGCGAGAGACAGCATGAATGAGCAGAGCGATATTGACGTTGTTGTTGAGCTTGGCAAACCGGATTTGTTCTACCTTATCGGCATCAAACAGGACCTGGAGGAAAAGTTTAACAGGCCCGTGGATATTGTAAGATACAGAGGCAGAATGAATGCATTCTTAAAGAAAAGAATAGATAAGGAAGCCGTATATGTATGACAGGGAGCTTGTTTTAGAAATACTGGGTCAAATTTATTAGGCAACGCAAACAATTTTAAAGCGTTTTGAGTCTGTAAAAACAGTAAGCGATTTTACAGACTCACCAGCAGGCATGGAAAAATTTGACAGTTTGTGCATGTTGCTCATTGCAATTGGTGAAGCATTAAAAAATCTGGATAAAACCACAAATAAAGCACTATTGCCAATGTATTCCAGGGTTGATTGGAAAAAAGCCAAAGGCATGCGGGATATCATAAGCCATCATTATTTTGAAACAGATGTAGAGGTAATATACGATGTCTGCAAAAATCATATTCCCGAATTAGCACAAACCATAAATAAAATGATTAGAGAGTTATCATAACAGAGGTATGGTCAAGCCTGCGGTTGACTCACCTTAAATGCGGTGCGTTTATGGGATTTCTGTAAAATATTGACCTTTTCGTAGTTAGAGGGGACGGAGGTTCCGGAGGAATCAAATCGCTTAGGGGAGAAAAAAAGGGACAGCTATAAATAAGTAAATTTGAAATTGTTCTTCAAAGATGATGAACCCGTAAAAAATTACTAAGTTAACTACAGATGGCTAAGTAAAAAGGTTTACCCGCCTTTGGCGGCGCCGTAGGCGACCAGGGTTCATATGCAAGGCGTAGTGTTTTTTCAGGACCGAAGGCATACATATGGTATGTCGAGGGTCTAAAAAAACACTGCAACGCAGTAGATGGGACTTTTTACGACGCCATCAAAAATGGGTTCTGCACGAAAGGGATTCATGCACATCGAAACCGACATCGAGCGAGTGCGCGAGCTTGCTGAGGCCAAAGAAGACCAGAATTGGCGATTCCGGACGTTTCTCAAGGGCGTTGATCTGTCTGTCAAGGAACTGGACAACATTGTTCACCGGCACTATAAAGACATCGTCCGGCAGATAGACTGTGGTACCTGTGCGAACTGCTGCAAGGAAGTCTCACCGAAGCTTTCGGAGGAGGATGTGACACGGCTGGCGAATTGCCTCGGGATTTCGCCTTCGGAACTGACCGCCGCACATCTCCGACCAACCGAAGACGGCGATGCATACTCTTTCCGGCAGAAGCCGTGCCCCTTCCTCCAGAACAACCGTTGCACGGTCTACGATGCACGTCCTGATGACTGCCGTTCGTTCCCGCACTTGCACAAGGATGAGTTCGTCTTCAGGCTCATCCAGGTGGTGAACAACTGCTCACTTTGCCCGATCGTCTACAACGTATTCGAGCGGCTCAAAGAGGAACTGTAACAGGTGATTTAACCTAAATAAGCCAAATATCAAGAAACCCATGATCATGATCTTATCTCCTATTCTTTTGCTCAAGACTTGCGGATATAAGGGGTAAAAAAGTTGCTGGAACTGGCCTGCTTTGCGCACGCATGAGTACGAATTGTTCACTTATCAATCGCCTCAAAAACTCAAGATTCTTTGCGAGCATGCCTTGATTTACGGACATAAAATATACTATTATACTTGAAAAACTAACATCTATTTGAAAAATAACCTTGAATTTTGAACATTATTTTGATAGACTTTTATTTATGAAAAGGCTGATCGAAAAAAATCTGGAAGCATGGAAACAAAACAAACGGCGAAAGCCACTTTTGATTCGCGGTGCACGTCAGGTCGGGAAAACTTATATTATCCGGCAGTTTGGTAAAAAATTCAAAAGTTTTGCAGAAATTAATTTTGAGCTGCTAAACGACGCTAAGGATATATTTAAAGCAGATCTGAAGCCGGACAGAATTATCCGGGATCTTTCCCTGTTGCTGCAAATAAAAATTATTCCCGGCGAGACAATACTTTTTCTGGACGAAATCCAGGAAGCCCCGGAAGCAATTAAGGCATTAAGATACTTTTATGAGTTAATGCCTGAGTTGCATGTAGTTGCGGCCGGTTCCCTGCTTGAATTTCAGATTGAGAAAATCGGAATCCCGGTTGGACGGGTTTCAACTATGTATATGTATCCGCTTACTTTCCCGGAATTTTTAGCGGCAGATCATAATGATGATTATCTTTCCGCAATTGCGGGCATTTTTAAAGAAAATAAAATAAACCAGGCATTCCATAATCGCCTGACAAGGCTTCTCGGAGAGTATATCGCTATTGGCGGAATGCCTGAAGCTGTAAATTGCTGGACGGAAACAAAGGATTATCAGGAATGCCACCAGATTCACAGAAGTCTGATCGAAACTCTCACGCAGGATTTTCTTAAGTATTCAAAAAAGCATCAGATTAAATATATTGACAGGCTTTTTAATGAAATACCCCGCATGATGGGAACAAAATTTAAATTTTCCGCTATTTCAGGAGAATATCGCAAACGGGAACTGGACCCGGCACTGGAACTTCTTCAAAAAGCAGGAGTTATACACAAAGTATATCATGCATCCGGGCAGGGCCTGCCGCTTGGGGCTGATATCAATTTTAACCGCTTTAAAACAGTTTTTCTGGATATTGCCCTCGCTCAGACAGTTTTAAATATAGCAACTACCTCATGGATACTAAACCCTCTGGAACAAATAACAAACAGAGGGGGTGTTGTAGAAGCGTTTGTCGGCCAGGAACTGATAGCCGGTTCCGGTATTGATATCAAACCGCAACTTTATTACTGGCATCGGGAGGCTCGCTCCTCAAATGCTGAGGTGGATTATCTGATAGTTAGTAATGACCGGATCATTCCAGTTGAAATAAAAAGCGGAAAAGAGGGCTCTATGAAGAGTATGAAAATATTTTTAAAAGGGCATCAGCGATCTCCATATGGAATCAGGTTTTATGGCGGAATGCCCAACATCGTAGATAACATCCATTCCTATCCACTGTATTGCGTGGCAGGATTGAGAGAGAAAAGCGATAAAACAACTCATTGGAAATTGATTAATGAAACCGGTGCCATAAACTAATGGTGAATTCATGCACATCGAAACCGACATCGAGCGAGTGCGTGAGCTTGCTGAGGGAAAACAAGCGGGACAACTATGCGATAACGACGTACACGAACCAGAGGCGGAACATATTTTTTTACGGTCGTCACATATAAAAGGAATAAAATTCTGTGCCGGCACAACAATGTAATATTACTGCGGGAATGGCGACAATAATCTTGAAAATATCAGACGGCCTGATGAAACCTGGAAGGTCAGGTTTATTGAAGAAGAATTCAAGCGTTTGATGTTTGAGGTGGAGGATGTCTGATCTTGAAAAAGATGATTATGTGTCTTCGATCCGCAATAAACTTCTGGCAGAAGCTTTTTATTTGACGGGAGATATTGAAAAATATGGAACGGGATTTGTGCGTATTCGGAAAATGCTTCAAGATTACAAGAACTTGATTTAAATGGTTAGCCTTTGGGTATTGGAGATTCAATTTGACATTTTTTTTGTTATGTAATTACAATGTAATTACAAATGGGGGTGTTTATGACAACTTTAATTAGAATCGGTAATTCACAGGGTGTCCGAATCCCAAAAGCTATAATTGAGCAAGCCCAACTCAGTGATAAAGATTTGGAATTCAAAGTAGTTGATGAAGGACTCTTAATTCAATCTGTTAAAAAACCAAGGCAAGGCTGGGAAAAGCAATTTGATAAAGCAATTCAGTTACAAAAATCTGATTATTCAAATCAAGAATGGCTGGATGCTCCCTTAGCTGATACTGAGGAATGGGAATGGTAAAACAAAACATTCATAGGTTTGATATTTGGTTAGTACAGCTGGACCCAACGCAAGGTTCTGAAATCAAGAAAACCAGACCATGTGTAGTGATTTCACCGGATGAGATGTCTTCGTTGAAAACAGCTATTGTTGCTCCAATGACATCTAAAGGTTTCAATTTTCCAACCCGGATCCAATGCAAATTTCAAGGGAGAAAGGGGCTAATTCTCTTAGATCAGATTAGAGCTGTTGATAAATCCAGACTAATTCAAAAAATTGGTGCGATTTCAAAAAGCGCGCAAATAACGACTATCAATTGTTTACAAGAACTTTTTGCATTTTAAAGGGAATACAGCGGGGGATACAGTCCATGATTTTATGCATTTCTCAGGGACTTGCGAGATATCCATAAAAAAGTAAATAATTATCTTTTAAGCATGGAAAAGCTTACGAGACGTACATTAGTTTATAAGGCTCTTCTCCAATTTAGTTGGAGAAGAGGGTCCAAGGATTCAAGGGGTCA
>CAYYMU010000100.1:0-7667 GCA_964472445.1 uncultured Desulfobacteraceae bacterium | reverse complement strand
GAATCCCAAAAATGCGCATAGAGCGAACAAATCTTACTTTTTACGAGTTCATCAATTATGCAGTTAAAACAAAAAAATATAATTTCTGAAATCAAATGGAATCTCGTCAGTATCTTCGGCAAGCTTGTAATAGATATTCTTTTTAAGACAATAAAAATCGAGATAAAAGGATTTGAAAAAGTAAAACCTTTAATTTCCTCAAAAAAAGTTATATTAGCTGTATGGCATTCAAGGATTCTTTTAACCGCATATATTTGCAAGGGCCTTAATGGACTGGCAATGGTCAGCAAATCAAAGGATGGTGAAATCGTCGCAAGGATAATTCAAAGGCAGGGTCATGAGACTGTTAGAGGTTCCACAAAAAAAGGCGGATTTAATGCTCTGTCGATACTTATAAAAAAAGTTAAAGAAGAAAACAGGCTAAGCTTAATTGTGCCGGATGGTCCACAGGGTCCAAAATGCAAGGTAAAACCGGGAATAATTATTCTGGCAAAAAAAACAGGACATTCAATAGTTCCGATAACTTACAGCGCAAAGAAAATGAAGGTTTTTGGGAGCTGGGATAATTTTATCCTCCCTTTTCCATTCACAAAATGCAGGGCTGTATATGGCGACCCGATATATGTTCCAGAGGATGCCGACAAAAACAAAACTGAAAAATGCATGCTGATGCTTGAGGATGAACTGAATCGCATAACATCTGACGTGGACGGATATTATGGCCATAATCATGATAAAAAGCGCTAAGTGGTTTAAAAAAATAAATTCAAAGGTCTTATAACAAAAAAATCTATGTTTATAATAAACGACAAACACAGGCGGCTTCTTTCGCTTATAAAAAACAACTGGTTAAAACTGTTTCTTGCGATGATATGCATGCTGATTATAGCCATTGCAACCGCTGCCACGGCCTTTTTAGTAAAACCAGCTCTTGATGACATCTTTTTCAATAAAAATGTCAAGATGCTGAAACTGATCCCCATTGCAGTCGTCGTCATATATTTTCTGCGAGGGTTTGGGATGTACGGCCAGACCTACCTTATGAATTATGTTGGAGAAAGTGTTATAAGAAGGCTCAGAAACACTCTTTACGACCATATTCAGGATCTTCCGATCTCCTTTTTTCATAAAGAAAAAACCGGAACCCTGATGTCACGAATTACAAATGACGTAAGTATTATTAAGAGTATGGTCTCAACTGCTGTTACAGGGTCACTTAAAGATGCCTTTACAATAGTAGGTTTAATAGCGGTTATATTTTACAGAGACTGGCAAATGGCCTTGTTCGCATTTATCGTTCTGCCGATTGCCTTTATTCCCGTTATTGAATTTGGAAGGCGTGTGCGCAAAATCAGCACAGGCTGCCAGGAAGCAATGGCCGATCTCAGCTCTTTCCTGCACGAAACCCTTGCGGGCAATAAAATAGTAAAAGCCTTTGGAATGGAAGGATATGAGAAAAAACGTTTTCACGAAAAAGCTCTTAATCTTTTTAAACTTGAAATGAAATCTATTATAGCAAGCTCTCTTTCCTCACCTATCATGGAAGCTCTTGCAGGCCTCGGAATAGCATTTATTATATGGTATGGGGGTTCAAAAGTGATCTCCGGCACGTCAACACCCGGAACATTTTTTTCTTTTATGGCTGCAGTTCTTATGCTTTATGATCCTGTAAAAAAATTAAGCGGTCTGAACAATGCCATTCAGCAGGGGCTTGCGGCTTCAGACAGGGTGTTCGATATAATAGACAGAAAATCTGAGATCGCAGAAGATAACAACCCTGTAGAAATCCAATCCATGCCCCACTGTGTAGCGTTTGATAATGTTTTCTTTAAATATGACGAGGAAATGATATTAAAAGACATAAATCTTGATGTTAAAGCCGGAGAAATACTGGCTTTAGTGGGGATGAGCGGGGGCGGGAAAACATCTCTTGTTAATCTGATACCGAGATTTTACGATGTAACTAAGGGAACAATCCTTGTTGACGGGATCGATATCCGAAAAGCATCAATATCATCACTTCGAAAGCAGATCGCAATAGTAACTCAGGAACCGATACTTTTTAATAATACCGTTAGAAACAATATTGCTTATGGGAACCAAAACGCATCTCAAATGGATATTGAAAATGCGGCGAAAGCCGCCTATGCCCATAATTTTATAGAAAGTTTTTCTGATAAATACGACACAATAATCGGAGAACTTGGATCTCGTCTTTCCGGTGGAGAAAAACAGCGTATATGCATAGCCAGAGCCCTTTTAAAAGATGCTCCAATATTAATCTTAGATGAAGCAACCTCATCGCTTGACACAGAATCTGAAATGCTGGTTCAGAAAGCCCTTGAAAATCTGATGAAGGGTCGCACTACATTTGTAATTGCTCACAGACTCTCAACTATTGATTATGCCAACAGAATAGTAGTAATCGTAGATGGCAGGATAGTGGAAGAGGGAAAACAGGAAGAACTGCTGGCACGTCGGGGTAAATTTTATAAACTATATCAAATGCAGTTTAATAATAACAAAGATCAATAACAATCCTATAATAGTTTATCACAGGAATTACAGAGAGTATAACCCTGATTGAGCGAAAACAATAAAATTCTGTGGCAGACAACCACCTGTAATTTTTATGCAAATAAATTCAATTGTAAACAGATATTTATTAAAAGAAATGATGCCGCCATTTGTTATCACTGTGGTATTTTTCATATTTGTTTTTCTGCTGACAAAAATTCTTGATATAATAAATTTTATTGTAAACTACAAAATGGGTTTATCTGCTGTTTTTCTAATTCTTATCTATTCCATGCCTCATTTCCTTGAATTTGTTATTCCTCTTTCAATAATGATGTCTATCCTTTTAACTTTTCTCAGGATGTCTGCCGATAATGAAATTACAGCTCTTAAAGCTGGAGGAATGAGCATATACGGCTTTATCCCCCCTTTATTTCTCTTTTGTCTTACAGGATGCCTGTTAACAGGCTTCATGACGATTTATGGAGCACCCTGGGGCAGACTTTCCTTAAAAACACTAACCCATAAGATAATTAAATCAAATATTGATATCGGTCTCAAAGAAAGGACCTTTAATGACAGTTTTAAGGATGTAATGTTATATGTAAATAAAATAGATTTAAAAAATAAATCGCTTATAAACGTTTTTATTGAGGATCAAAGGTCCAAAGATATTGTCACAACTGTTGTGGCTCCAAGGGGAAAGCTGTTTAGCGAACCGGATAAACTGGCTTTTCACCTGCAGCTTTATAACGGAGCTATTAATCAGGTTGACCAAAAAGGCAAGGGAGTACATTCAATAAATTTTGAAACCTATGATATCGGTCTTGATCTTAAAAAGGCATTCAGCGGGTTAAAATCAGGTCAAAAAGATGAAAAAGAAATGAGTCTGCCTGAGCTGAATCAATATTTAAAATCAGTCCCAAGTAAAAATACACAATACTATTCAGCCCTTATAACATTTCACAAAAAATTCTCACTTGCCTTTGCCTGCTTTGCTCTTGGACTGGTTGCAGTTCCTCTGGGCATAGAATCTAAATTTTCAAGGAGGTCATTTGGCCTGGGACTTGGTTTTGTTTTTTTCCTGGCCTATTATTTGATGCTGTCTGCAGGTTTGGTTTTTGGAGAAACAGGTGCATACCCACCAGTTATCGGCATGTGGGTTCCAAATATTGTTATCAGCGCTATAGGGTTATACTTTCTTGTCAGAGCAGCAAACGAACGCCCGATAAAAATTTATTCATTTTTTTATTTATTAAAAATAGAATTTAAAAAAATAATTATAAAAACACAAAAGTACTACAAAACGAAATAAGACCCTGAGATCAAAGTAACATTTTTCATTATGATACCGATAATATATAAATATTTAACCAGAGAAATCTTCAGATACTTTGCTATCATTCTGGCAATGGTTGTCAGTATTTATGTTATAGTCGATTTTTTTGAAAAAGTAGATAATTTTATGGAAGCTGGTCTTTCTCTTTCAAAGACCTTTTCCTATTTAATATTAAAACTACCGTTTATCATTGCCCAGATAATTCCTGTAAGCATTCTGCTGGCAGTACTCATTGTTTTTGGGCTTATGGCTAAAAACAATGAACTGGTTGCCTTAAAAAGCAGCGGCATAAGCATTTATAATTTTTTAAAACCAACAATTTTATTGGGAATAATATTCAGTATATTTCTTTTTTTTCTGTCAGAAGTAGTTGTCCCTGTAAGCATGGAACACGCAAACAGAATATGGCTGAATGAAGTCAAAAAAGAATCTGCCGTAATATCAAAAGAAAAAAATATATGGATTAAGGGCAATCGCAGTATAATACACATAAAACACTATAATTCTGCAAATAAAACTATATTTGGTATTACTATTAATTATTTTAACGAAAATTTCAGGCTTATTAGAAGGATTGATGCAAAAAAAGGTATTTTCATCAAAGGCAAATGGCAAATTTATGATGTTATGCAGCAAAACCTTAATAAAGAAAATAATAACTACAAAATAAGCTTCCATGAAGACATTACTGAAAATTTGGATTTTATCCCTGATGATTTAACGAGAATAATAAAAAAATCAGAAGATATGAGTTTCAATGAACTGATAACATATATAAAAAAAATCGAAGCAGAAGGCTATGATGCCACGAATTACAGAGTGGACCTTTACGCAAAAACAGCCTTCCCTTTTGTTTGCATTATAATGTGCATAATAGGCACAGGCATTGCTGTAAGGGAAAAAGTTAAACAGAGTCTGCCGGTTATAGCAGGATATGGAATAGGAATGGCATTTCTTTATTGGATTGCTTACAGCTTTTGCCTTTCACTTGGATATGGAGAAATGCTTCCTCCAGTTGTTGCTGCATGGATGTCAAATCTTATTTTTTTGTGCTTTGGCGTTTTGACGCTATTAAACGCAGAATAGCTCTGTTTTATTAGAAAATTGGTCGAGTGGTCGAGTCGAGTGGTCGAATTGAAAAAAGGAATAAAATTTGATTCTTCTGTATAATATTCTGATTTGTATTGGGATTACCATTGGGTTTCCCCTGATAATTCCTCTTGTGCTGACGACCGAAAAAAGGCGCAAAACATTTCTAAACAGACTGGGGCTTAAGCCTTTTTCAAAATCCATAAGCCAAAATAGATATCATAATCCTGACAACAAACCCATATGGGTACATGCCCTTTCTGTTGGCGAAGTTATTTCTGCAGTGCCCCTGATTAAAGAATTAAGAAAATGTTGCAAACACCATAATCTTGTTTTTTCAGCCTCCACAAAAACAGGATTTCAAACAGCAAATACTCTTTTAAAAGAAAATGTAGATTCAATCTTTTTCTTCCCATATGATTTGCTTATTTCAGTAAAACATATTGCAGCAAAAATTAACCCCGCTATTGTTATTATTGTTGAATCAGATATATGGCCGAATTTTATGTTTGAAATGAAAAATCGCCATATCCCGGTACTGCTTGTAAATGCAAGACTTTCAAAACGATCCTATCGGGGATATAAGAAATTTTTGTTTTTTTCAAAAAAACTCTTTTTGTCATTCTCAGAAATATGCGCTCAGTCTCCAGAGGATGCTCACAGGTTCAATCTTCTCGGGATTCCATCAAACAGGATAAAAATAACCGGAAATATAAAATTTGACCAGCAATACGATCTGGTCTCTCAAGAACAGGCAGATAATTTAAAACAATCACTGGGTATTAATCCATCTCAAAAAATATTTCTTGCTGGAAGCACCCATTACAAAGAAGAATCAATACTTCTTGACGCATTTTTAAGACTTAAAAACAACAATCCGGATATTATCCTTATTATTGTCCCCAGAAATCCGGATCGCAGTAAACCAGTATGTAATTTATGTAAATTTAAAGGCCTTTCTGCAATTACAATGACTGATTTTGAAGAAAAGAAGCTTAACTCAGATGTAATCGTAATTAACAGGATGGGAATATTAAAAACACTTTACGCAATAGTAGATATAGCCTTTGTAGGCGGAAGCCTTGTAAAATGCGGAGGACATAACCCTCTCGAGCCAGCCGCATTTTCCAAACCTGTTATCTTTGGCCCTGACATGAGCGATTTTTCAGAGATATCAAACATGCTTGTCAAATCAGGAGGAGCTGTTACTGTTTATGATGCTGACAGTATTTATCAAACTCTTTCAAGGCTTATCGTAAATGAGAAAAAGGCTGAAGACATGGGTAAAAAGGCCTTTAATCTGTTTAATGAAAACAAGGGTGCTGTTGATAAAACTTTAAATGTGGTTAAGCGGTTGATGGCGTTGTAAAAATTAAGATTTGTTCGCTCTGTGAACATTTTAATATCGCTCACAAATGACTTTCAAATAATTCAACTGTAGCTTTTGCCGGTTATCGCAACAGTTGTGATTGTTTAAAGTTATTATGGTTTCCAGTGTTGCAAAGCGGCATAGTGGAGTTTTTTACGACGCCATCAACAGTTAGTGGTTTGAATAAATGATAAACAAAATCCTTACAAAAATTAAAACCATTATAACAAAAGACGAAAAAGACCGATTATTTTCTTTTGAGTCTTTTTTGTCTGTTCTTTCTATTATTTATGGCCGGGCAATAAAATTAAAAGAGTTCTGCCATAAAAATAAAATATTAAAATCAAAGGAACTGCCCTGTAAAGTAATATCTATTGGAAACATAACCGCAGGTGGAACAGGAAAAACCCCGATGACCATCAAGACAGCACAAATACTCAAAAATCTTGGTTATAAAACAGCTGTAATCAGCAGAGGATATAAGGGAAGTGCTGAAAAAACAGGAGGGATTGTAAGCAACGGACAAAATATATTCATGAAACCTGAAGAAGCAGGTGATGAACCATTTATGATGGCTGCAAAGCTGAAAAATATCCCTGTTGTTGTTGGACAGGACAGATACAGGGCAGGCATGCTTGCCATAAAGAAATTCAATCCCGATGTTATTGTGCTTGATGATGCTTTTCAACATATAAAACTAAAAAGAAATGTTGATATTGTGCTCCTGGATTGCAACAGTCCTTTTGGCAATAGCCACCTGCTGCCCAGAGGTATTCTAAGAGAACCGCCCTCTTCTCTTTCCCGTGCTGATGCACTGATTATAACGAGGTTTAATTTCGCGTCCGATCAAATCAGACAAACAACCATTGATAAAATTAAAAGCACAGCGCATGGCAAACAGATTTTCATATCTTCTCATGTTCCGAATATTTACAAACCTGTAAAGAATAAAGACAATATTTTAAGCATGAATTTGCAACCCTGTGCTCCAGATTTTTTACATAAACGCAGAATAATTGCCTTTTCAGGATTGGCCCAAAATAACAATTTTAGAAAAAGCGTTAAAACCCTTAAGTGTAACTTGATCAATTTTCTTGATTTTCCAGACCATCATAACTATACGGAAACAGACCTGAAAACAATTATCAAAACAGCTGTTGATGCTGAAGCTGAATTTATACTTACAACTGAAAAAGACTATGTGCGTATTCTGAGCAGAACTTCGTGGCCTGTAGAACTCGTTGTTGTAGGCATAGAGCTTTCCATGGGCGATGATGAGAGCACTTTTATAAATTTTATTAAAAACAGGCTTAAAATTGGGAAGAACAGTACAAAAGCATAAAGGCCAAGTTT
>CAYYMU010000099.1:6285-7671 GCA_964472445.1 uncultured Desulfobacteraceae bacterium | reverse complement strand
ATTATAAACACATCTCACGGTGTGATTGAAACGCCTGTTTTTATGCCTGTGGGCACACTTGCAAGCGTGAAATCTCTGTGTCCCGAGGAACTGATCGACACAGGCGCGCAGATAATTTTAGGGAATACTTATCATCTGTATTTAAGGCCGGGATGCGATGTGATAAATCTTTTTTCCGGCATCCACAAATTCATGAACTGGAAGGGGCCTGTTTTAACGGACAGTGGCGGGTTCCAGGTCTTTTCCCTTGCAAAGCTTTCCAGCACAAGTGAGGACGGTGTTTTATTCCAGTCTCATATTGATGGATCAAGCCATATGCTTACACCTGAAAAAGCAATAGACATACAAAAATGCCTTGGTTCTGATATTATCATGTGCCTGGACAAATGTATTGAATATCCATCAGACAGGAACAGGACAAGAGATGCCTTAAAACTTACCACATCATGGTCGGAAAGATGTAAAAAAAAATGGGAAAATAAAGCGGATAATGCCCTGTTTGGAATCGTCCAGGGAGGCATGTTTAAAGAACTTCGGGCAGAATCTGTTGATGATTTGATAAATATTGGATTCAGCGGCTATGCAGTAGGGGGTTTAAGTGTTGGCGAGCCAAAGGACATGATGCTTGATATTGCTGATTTTACATTGCCCATGCTGCCGGATTCAAAACCCAGGTATATGATGGGCATTGGAACGCCCGAGGATCTAGTTGAGCTTGTTGGTCTTGGGGCTGACATGTTTGATTGTGTGATGCCTACAAGAAATGCAAGAAATGGCCAGTTATTTACGAGTCGGGGCACAATCAATATTTCTAATGCACGTTTTAAAACCGATACACAGCCAGTTGAGCCTGACTGCCGGTGTTATACGTGCCGCAACTATTCCAGGGCTTACCTGCGACATCTTTATATGTCAAGAGAACTGCTTGCTTATCGTTTAAATACCATTCATAATATTTACTATTATATCAGCCTTATGAAAAATATGCGAAACGCCATATTAAAGGATGAGTTTGCAACGTTTAAGAAGGAGTTTTATGGGATGAGGTGTTAAGTGTTAAGTGTTAAGGATCAGGGGATTAAGGAATTAAGGGATTTTGAACCGCAGAACCGCAGAACAAGGAACCGCGGAATGTCGAAGTGAATACTATTATTTCACCACGAAGTTCACGAAGAATATAAGAGAGCTTTGCACAACTCACATTTTGCTTAATTCTGGTCATTGCGAGGAGTGAAACGACATAGTCCGCCAGAGTGCTTTGGCGGATGTATTATCAACACGTTTTGAGATTGCTTCGCTTCGCTCGCAATGACAATGCTGGGGTTTTGCAAAGCCCCTCTGTATAAAAATTAAACTTCAAAAGCTTCGTGTGCTTCGTGGTTTATT
>CAYYMU010000099.1:0-6185 GCA_964472445.1 uncultured Desulfobacteraceae bacterium | reverse complement strand
TTCGTGGTTTATTAAAAGAGGAGGAGATTTGATTGTGCAGGAAAAAATTAAAAAAGTAATAGAAAAAATAAGGCCTTTGCTTCAGGGAGATGGGGGAGATGTTGAGTTTGTTGATTATAAGGACGGGGTTGTAAGGGTTCGTATGCAGGGTGCATGTGCCGGTTGCCCTATGTCCCAGATGACAATAAAAAACGGAATTGAAAGGCTGCTGAAACAGGAAATTCCCGAGGTGAAATCAGTAGAACAGGCATGAAAAGGGTTACTAACACTGACTTATGGAGAGTATACTATGAGTATAGCAAAAAAGATTGAAATAATGCTGTCAAGGTCGTCCTGGATACGCAAGATGTTTGAAGAAGGCGCGCGTCTTAAGGCAGAATACGGGCAGGAAAGTGTATATGATTTTAGCCTGGGCAATCCAAACCTTAAGCCTCCTGAAGAGTTCCGGAAAGTTTTAATCGACACTGTTAATATGGCAGAGCCGGGAAGTCATGCTTATATGGCCAATATCGGCTATCCTCATGTTCGGGAAGCTGTTGCCGGTTATCTTTCAAAAGAACAGCATGTGGATATTTCTGCAAATGAAATTATAATGACATGCGGAGCAGCAGGAGCCTTAAACTGTATTTTTAAGGCTATAATTGACCCGGGAGACGAGGTTATTACGCCCGCGCCTTATTTTGTTGAGTATAATTTTTATGTGGACAATCATGGCGGGGTATTAAAAGCAGTTCCCACAAAACCTGATTTCCGCCTGAATATTGATGAAATTTCATCAGCAATAAATGAAAAGACCAGGGCGGTTCTGATAGATTCGCCAAACAATCCCACTGGTCAGGTATATTCTGAGCAGAGCCTTAGTGAGCTTGGAGCCCTTTTAAAAGAAAAGAGCAGACAATTAAGCAGAACCATCTATCTTATATCTGACGAGCCCTACAGGAAAATCATTTATGATGGAATTAATGTGCCAAGCATCTTTTCCTGCTATAATGAAACTATTCTGGCGACTTCGTATTCCAAGGATCTTTCCATTCCCGGTGAGCGTATAGGATTTATTGCTGTTAATCCTGCTGCTTCGTATAAGGATGATCTGTTAGGCGGCATGGCCCTTGCCAACAGGATTCTTGGATATGTAAATGCGCCCGCACTTATGCAGCGAGTTGTCGGATTGTTGCAGGGTGTAAGCGTGGATATATCAGGATATGCCAGGAAAAGAGATTTACTGTGCAACGGTCTTGCTGAATGCGGGTATAAATTCACCATGCCGTCGGGCGCTTTTTATCTTTTTCCCGAAACTCCGATTCCTGATGACGTAAAATTTGTAAAAACCCTTCAGGAAGAATTGATTCTTACTGTGCCGGGAAGCGGTTTTGGAGGGCCGGGCCATTTCAGGATTGCATTCTGTGTTGATGATAAAACGATTATTAACGCTATGCCTGGTTTTAAAAGGGTAATGGAAAAGTATAAGGGATGAACATCGAACCCTGGTCGCCTCTGGCGCCGCCGAAGGCGGGTAAACGTCCAACATCCAACATCGAATTTTGAATGGGAAAAGATAAGGGTAAAAGTTAACGGTTGTCAGTTCACAGTTCACAGTTTTTTCAATGAACTATGCAACGATTGAAGTATGTTGAATATTGATTTCAACCGTGAACCGATAACTGTAAACCGCAAACTGCTACTAATTAAGATTTTTGTTACGAGTATCAAAACAGCTGAAAAGGAACAGAAATAAATTGAGGAGCAAAGCGACATCATTATTCGATGTTCGATGTTCGATGTTCGATGTTGGACGTTCATCTTTTAAAACAACTTGGCGCTTATGATACCTGAACTTTATGACCTGAACTTTTTAAAAGGAAAATTTTATGAAGCTGCTTAAAATTGATCATCTTGGGATTGCTGTAAACAGTATTGATGAAGCGAAAAGCTTATGGAAAAATTTAGGCCTTGAACTTGAAGGTACTGAGACAGTTAAGGAACAGAAGGTGACGACTGGATTTTTCCCTGTTGGTGAAAGCGAGGTTGAACTTCTGGAGCCTGTTGATTCTGATGGCCCTGTTGCAAAATTTCTTGAAAAAAAAGGAGAGGGAATACACCATGTAGCTTTTCGCGTTGAAAATATTGTAGAGGCGATAGAAGAATTAAAGCAAAATGGCATAAGGCTTATTGATGAAAAACCGAGAACAGGGGCAGGAGGCGCAAAGATAGCTTTTCTGCATCCAAAATCAACAAACGGAGTTTTGATTGAGTTGTGCGAGAGATGAATCAGTGGTCAGATGGTAGGTTGGGATCGGCTTCGCCTTCAGGCTCGGCGGGCGGGTCGCTTAGCCGGTTTATAAATTGGTAGAATACCTTATTCAAAATTCGATGTTCGATGTTCGATGTTGGACGTTCATCTTTTAAAACAACTCTGAACTCTTTAAAAGGAAATATATTATGTTCGAAAAGCCGGATAAACAAAAATGGTCTGAGCTTGCGGAAAAAGAGCTCAGGGGCAGATCTCTGGAATCGCTTGAGTGGATGACACCTGAAGGAATACCGGTAAAGCCTCTTTATACTGCCAGCGATCTGGAAGGTCTTGAATCTTTAAATACCTTTCCAGGATTTGCTCCATATACACGTGGTGTCAGGGCTACCATGTACACTGGCCGTCCCTGGACTATTCGCCAGTATGCTGGTTTTTCCACCGCAAAAGAATCTAATGAATTTTACAGAAAAAATCTTGCCGCAGGCCAGAAAGGACTTTCCGTAGCCTTTGATCTGGCCACCCACAGAGGCTATGACTCGGATCATCCAAGGGTAATTGGGGATGTCGGGAAGGCTGGCGTAGCAATTGATTCTGTAGAGGATATGAAGGTTCTTTTTGACAGGATTCCTCTTGATGAAATGTCTGTTTCCATGACCATGAACGGTGCTGTACTTCCTGTTCTGGCAGGATATATAGTTGCCGCGGAAGAGCAGGGCGTGTCTCAGGACAAGTTAAAAGGTACAATTCAAAACGATATATTAAAGGAATATCTGACAAGAAATACATATATATATCCCCCAAAACCCTCCATGAGAATAGTTTCCGATATAATTAAATTTTGCTCAAAAAATATGCCGAAATATAATACAGTCAGCATAAGTGGTTATCACATGATGGAGGCGGGAGCGAATTCTGTTCTTCAAACAGCTTTTACGCTTGCCGATGGTCTGGAATATGTAAAAGCGGCCATTGCAGCGGGACTTGATATTGATGATTTTGCCCCGCGCCTTTCCTTTTTCTTCGGCATAGGCATGAACTTTTTTATGGATATCGCAATGTTAAGGGCTGCCCGTTTTTTATGGGCTGAAACAATAAGCCGGTTTAACCCTGAGAATTCCAAATCTCTAATGCTTAGAACCCACTGCCAGACTTCCGGATGGAGTCTTACACAGCAGGATCCTTATAATAATATTGTACGCACAACCCTTGAATGTATGTCTGCAGTACTTGGGGGAACCCAGTCGCTTCATACAAATTCGTTTGACGAGGCTGTGGGGCTTCCAACGGAACTGTCAGCAAGGGTTGCCAGAAATACACAGCTAATCGTTCAGGAAGAATCCCAGGCATGTCATGTAATTGATCCGCTTGGCGGCTCCTATTATGTTGAAGCACTGACTGCTGGAATAGTCAGGGAATCCAGAAAGATAATGAAGGAGGTCGAAGAACTTGGCGGTATGGCCATGGCAATTGAGTCCGGTATGCCCAAGATGAGAATAGAGGAATCATCTGCCAGAAAGCAGGCCAGAATAGATCAGGGCAAAGACGTTATAGTAGGTGTAAACAAATATCAGAGAGAGGAAGAGGATCCCATTGATGTTTTAGAAGTTTCAGACTCTATTCGCGATGAACAGATAGCAAGATTAAAAGAAATAAAGAAAAAGCGTAACAGCGCGGTTCTGATAAAGTCTCTTGAGGCTGTTACAAAATGCGCTGAATCCAAAGGGAATCTTCTTGAAGCATGCATAACAGCTGTTAGAGCAAGAGCTACGGTCGGGGAGATTACAGATGCCATGGAAAAAGTTTTTGGAAGGTATGTTGCTACAACCCAGTGTATATCCGGAGTCTATGCCTCTGAATACAGAGACAGTGAAATAATATCTTCAATAAGAAAAAGAACCGGTGCTTTTATGGAAAAACATGGAAGAAGGCCGAGAATACTTGTTACAAAAATGGGACAGGACGGCCATGACAGGGGGATTAAGGTTGTTGCAACAGCATATGCTGATTTTGGATTTGATGTTGATATAAGCCCCATGTTCCAGACGCCGGAAGAAGCCGCAAATATGGCTGTTGAAAATGATGTTCATGCAGTTGGAGTTTCCAGCCTTGCTGCCGGCCACAAAATTTTAGTGCCTCAGCTTATTGATGCTCTGAAAAATAAGGGCGCCGGGGATATTATAGTATTTGTCGGGGGCGTGATACCCCCTGGTGATTATGATTTCCTTTATAATGCAGGCGTAAAAGGCATATTCGGCCCTGGAACAGCTCTGACAGAATCTGCGAATAAGACGCTGAATGTGTTGGAAGGAAAGTGTTAAGTGTCAGGGGATAGAGGATTGAAAAAAGATGAACATCGAACGGATTAAAAGATGAACGTCCAACATCGAACGTCCAACATCGAATTTTGAATGGGAAAAGATAAGGATAAAAGTTAACGGTTGTCAGTTCACAGTTCACAGTTTTTTCAATGAACTATGCAACGATTGAAGTATGTTGAATATTGATTTCAACCGTGAACCGATAACTGTAAACCGCAAACTGCTACTAATTAAGATTTTTGTTGCGAGTATAAAAACGGCTGAAAAAAAACAGAAATAAATTGAGGAGCAAAGCGACATCGATGTTCGATGTTGGACGTTCATCTTTTAAAACAACCTAACATCTAAAACCTATATTTAAATGAACAGACCTCAGAATAAAGTTCAATATTATGTCCAGGGAGTGCTTAAGCAGGACAGGTTTATACTTGCAAAGACCATTACCCTGATTGAAAGTTCTCTTGATGCTCATCAGGAAATCGCAGGGGCTATAATAGACCGTCTGCTTCCTTATACTGGAAAGGCCATTCGATTGGGAATAACCGGTGTTCCAGGCGCAGGCAAGAGCAGTTTTATTGAAAGCCTTGGCATTACCCTTATAAAAAAAGGTCATAATCTGGCTGTTCTTGCAGTTGATCCCAGCAGTACCAGGAGTGGAGGAAGCATATTAGCGGACAAAACCCGCATGGAGAAGCTGGCTGTTGAAAAAAAGGCTTTTATCCGGCCCTCTCCTTCAGGCGGTACTCTTGGAGGTGTTGCAAGAAAAACCAGAGAGACGATGCTTATATGTGAAGCAGCTGGATTTGATGTAATTATAATCGAGACAGTTGGAGTGGGCCAATCTGAGACTGCTGTGGCATCAATGGTTGATTTTTTTCTGGTTCTCATGCTGGCAGGGGCCGGAGATGAAATACAGGGTATTAAAAAAGGTGTTTCTGAACTGGCTGATGCTATAGTAATAAACAAGGCTGATGGCGATAATACTGTAAAATCAGAAAGGGCAAAAAAGGATTATGAGACAGCACTGCACTTTTTAGGCTCGTTTTCTCCGATCTGGAAACCACCTGTTTTAACATGCAGCGTTCTTGAAATGAAGGGTATTGACAAGATATGGGAAACTGTTTTAGACCACAGGCAACTTTTTGAAGCTGCGGGTGAGCTGGAAGCAAAGCGTAAGCTCCAGGCTGTTGACTGGATGCGGTCTTTGTTAGAGGAGGGGCTTAAACAAAGGTTTTATAGTAATCATGATGTTAAAAATATGCTGCCGAAGATAAAAAGAGATGTTGAGAAAGGCATAATCGCTCCGGCAAATGCAGCGCAGAAATTGCTTGGATTTGAGAAGTGCCTAAAGTGAGCTAAAGTGAGCTAAAGTGCCTAAAGTTGAGGAATGCGCCTTTGGCGCAGGCAATTTTATATAAAAAATGCAGGGTGCATTTTATGCAACATCACTATACCGCCTGAGTTTAATTTTGGCGCAGAATCTTGCGGGCGGGGTAAACCCGCCCCTACGGGGTTTTGGACTTGATGAGGGGTTGGAACGACTTTTTTTACGAAAATTCTTTTTCATGTTTTTCTTCGTGATCTTCGTGGTAAAAAATAATACACATTTGTGTTGC
>CAYYMU010000098.1:0-7721 GCA_964472445.1 uncultured Desulfobacteraceae bacterium | reverse complement strand
TATTTATTGTTTTTCTCTTTGCAAATTGACTTTGGATCGGCCATGAGTTTTAATGCTTCATAGCGCTGCATATATTCTTTTTCAAGTTGGACAGTCAGTTTTTTTGATTCTTCCGGAAATGTCTTCTGCAGGGAAGCATAACGAACTTCGCCGGCTAAAAATTCCTGAAGACTTCCATCCGGCTTTTTTGAATCAAGTATAAATGGATTTTTCCCCTGGGCTTTTAAATCAGGGTTGTAACGGAACAGAGGCCAGTAACCTGACTGTACTGCAAGTTTTTCCTCTTCCTGGCTTTTACCCATACCCTTTTTGATTCCATGATTAATACAGGGCGCATATCCGATTATAAGGGACGGCCCGTCATAGGCCTGTGCTTCTGAAAATGCTTTTATCAGTTGCTGTTTGCTTGCTCCCATAGCTACACTGGCCACATATATATATCCGTAGGTCATGGCGATGCGGCCCAGGTCCTTTTTGCATGTTTTTTTGCCTGATGCCGCAAATTTGGCAACCGAGCCTGTGGGGGTGGCTTTGGAGGATTGACCTCCGGTATTGGAATATACTTCTGTATCAAAAACCATAACATTAATGTCTTCGCCTGATGCCAGAACATGATCAATTCCGCCAAAGGAAATATCGTAAGCAGAGCCGTCGCCCGTAAATATCCAGTGTGATTTTTTTGTAAAAAGAGTTGACATACCGTCTATTTCAGCCAACAGCTTGTTGTCTTTGAATTCAGGCAGCAAAGCCTTAAGCTGATCACCATATTGTTTAGACAAATCAGGATTTTTAATATTTTCAAGCCATCCATGTATGGCTTTTTTTATTTTTTGCGGAATGTCAGTTTTCAGGGCATTCTGCATCAGATCCGCAAGCTTGCCTCTGCGATGTGTATCTGCCATAAGCATTCCATAAGTAAATTCCGCTGGATCTTCGAACAAAGAGTTGGCCCAGGCAGGCCCGAACCCGTCCTTGTTAACGCAATAAGGAATGGCAGGAGTGCTTCCTCCCCAGATTGAAGTGCAACCAGTAGCGTTTCCTATAACCATGCGTTCTCCAAAAAGCTGTGTAAGAAGTTTTGCGTATGGAGTCTCGCCGCATCCCGCACATGCTCCTGAGAATTCAAGCAGGGGCTGGAAGAACTGGCTTCCCTTAACTGAATCTCTCTTAAGCAGATTATCCCGCACAGGCAGTTTAACGGAATATTCATGATTCGGAATCTGAATATCTTTCTGAGTTTCAAGTGTTTTCATAACAAGAGCCGGTTTTTTGGCAGGACATATATCAGCACAATTGCCGCATCCCAGACAGTCTAAAGTATTGACCTGAATTCGGAAATGATAACCTTTAAGCTCTTTACCGGCAGCTTTCTTGGTTTTAAAATCCTTGGGCGCATCAGCCAGTTCCTTATCAGTTAACAGCACAGGACGTATTGCTGCATGGGGGCATACCATTGCACACTGGTTACACTGGATACAATTATCAACATCCCACTCAGGAACACTTATTGCGACACCGCGTTTTTCATATTGAGAAGTAGCAACAGGAAAAATGCCGTCAGGCCGGAAGGTGCTTACGGGAAGTCTGTCACCCTGTTGGGCCAGCATGGGTTGCATTACGTTTTTGACAAAAGCAGGTTCATCCTTATCCATATCTGTAACAGGCGTGTCAACTGCATTTGCCCAGGATTTTGGGTATTTGATTTCAACCAGATTATCCAGTGTATGATCTACTGCTGCGTAGTTCATGTTAACAATTTTTTCGCCTTTTTTGGAAAACATCTTGTATATCTGTTCTTTTAAATATTTTATGGCATCCTTGATTGGAATGATGTTTGCCAATTTAAAAAAGGCTGTCTGCATTATCATGTTGATCCTGCCGCCGAGACCTATTTTAGATGCAATCTTAACAGCGTCGATATTGTAAAATTTCAATTTTTTCTGCGCAATAATACGGCGCATACCGGCAGGAAGTTTTGTTCCCATTTGTTTAGCAGACCAGCTTGAGTTCAGCAAAAATGTTCCATTATCCTTAATTCCTTCAAGCACATCATACATATCCACATATGTTGATTTATGACATGCTATATAATCAGCCGTATTTATCAGATATGTTGACTTGATTGGAGATTTGCCGAAACGAAGATGGGATATGGTCAAACCGCCTGACTTCTTGGAATCGTATGCAAAGTATCCCTGTGCAAACATGTCTGTGTTATCCCCGATGATTTTAATCGCGCTCTTGTTTGCGCCTACTGTTCCATCTGCTCCGAGTCCCCAGAACTTACACTGTACAGTTCCTTCAGGAGCAACATCAAATTTTTCTTCAACTTCAAGAGATGTATGTGTAAGATCATCTGTAATGCCCACAGTAAAATGATTTTTTGGACCAGCTGCATTCATGTTGTCGAAAACAGCCTTGACCATTGCCGGAGTAAATTCTTTTGAGCCCAGTCCGTAACGTCCACTGGTTATAACGGGCATTTCGCCTCGTTCCATATAGGCTGTGCAAACATCAAGATAAAGAGGATCGCCGATTGCTCCTGATTCTTTTGTCCTGTCAAGAACAGTTATTCTGTCGGCGGTTGCGGGTATGGCAGAAAAAAGATGCTCAGTTGAGAAAGGCCTGTATAGACGGACTTTGACAAGGCCTACTGATTCTCCTTTGTCAACGAGATAATTAACTGTTTCCTCTATTGTTTCACACCCGGATCCCATTGCAATTATAATTCTTTCAGCATAAGGGTCTCCAACATAATCAAACAACCTGTATTTACGGCCGGTTAAGTTTCCAACCTTTTTCATGCAGGTGTCTACAATACCTGGGACCTCAAGATAATAGAGGTTGGCTGCTTCACGTCCCTGGAAATAAATATCCGGATTTTGAGCTGTTCCTCTTAATTCCGGTCTTTCAGGGCTTGTGGCCCTGCTGCGAAATTTTTTAACAGCATCCTGATTAATCAGATCGGCCATGTCGTCGTAATCAATCATTTCGACTTTTTGAATTTCATGAGAGGTTCTGAACCCGTCAAAGAAATGTATAAAAGGAAGACTTGCCTCAATTGCCGCGAGGTGTGTAACCAGGGCCATATCCATTGCTTCCTGTACTGAAGCAGAGCCAAGAAGACAGAAGCCTGTCTGCCGGACAGCCATAATATCCTGATGGTCCCCAAAAATTGAAAGAGCATGACCGGCAATTGCCCTTGCTGAAACATGAAATACAGCGGGTAGAACTTCACCAGCCATCTTATACATATTTGGTATCATCAAAAGAAGACCCTGTGATGCTGTAAAAGTGGTAGTCAGAGCCCCTGCAGCCAGATTACCGTGTACTGCCGCAGCAGCACCTGCTTCTGACTGAAGCTGCCGAACCATCATGGTTTGTCCAAATACATTTTTGAGACCATTTGCCGCCCATTCATCACACATTTCACCCATACTGGATGAAGGTGTAATAGGATAAATTGCAGCAGCATCACTCATAGCATAGGCCACGTATGCAGCCGCTGTGTTCCCGTCAATTGTCTTCATTTTTTTTGCCATAACGCCAAGCTCCTTTTTTTCATTATTCTGATCCTCAAAATTTTGACAAACTCGCAAAAAGCTAAATTATGCCGCTCTGAGGCACTGTAGAAAAAAAACATATCAATCATATCGAGACCTTTGCATAACTGCCATTTTTCCGTGATGCGGCGTCAAGCTCAAATTTCAATCCTCGAAATATTCAATATATTCCTGCGGTTGAACCTGATTTAAAATTTGGTCGCCTTCCTTGCCTGACGAAAAAATGTCGCATTCTGCAAAGGTCTCATATCAAAAACTATGATTCAATGTCATTAAATCAGGCAATTTTATTGTTTATAACCAAGAAGATCACGAAGGATTTTTTCTTTATCTTCGATTGTTTCGTGTTCTTCGTGGTAAAAATATCGCAGTATGCTTCCTGTATTTTTGTATGGTTCCCATGCTCAAGCGTGGAAACCCATAAACAAGGATTTCTCGTTTCATTAGAAATGACAGGCTAAAGGGACTTTTTTACGATATCATCAACTTTTTATATGCCTTATATTGAATCACATGTAAAGAATAAAATGCATTTCAAAGAATGAATTTGATTTAGTGGGCAGACAGGTTGTGATTAAACTCAACTCAGAAGATTCTGAAAAAAATCATTGCCCTTATCATCGATAATTATAAATGCAGGGAATTCCTTTACTGTAATCAAAAAGATTGATTCCATGCCAAGTTCAGGATAGGCAATAGTTTCAATATTTGTAATACATTCCTTTCCCAGCCTGGCAGCAGGTCCGCCAATTGAGCCAAGATAAAATCCCTTGTATTTTTTACATGAATCTACGACCTGACTGGATCTGTTTCCTTTGGCAAGCATTATCATGGACCCGCCATGTTTCTGGAAAACAGGCACATAAGAATCCATGCGGCCCGCGGTTGTCGGGCCGAATGAACCTGAGGCATATCCAGGCGGTGTTTTTGCCGGGCCTGCATAATATATGATGTGATTTTTGAAATAGTCTGGAAGGCCTTCGCCTTTATCAAGGCTTTCTTTAAGTCTGGCATGAGCTATGTCTCTTGCTACAACAATTTTGCCGTTCAGCAAGAGAGGCGTAGCCACAGGGTATTTGCTCAAGGTTTTCCTGATCTCATCCATTGGCTTGTCAAGGTCGATTCTTACGGCTCTTGTTTTGCCTGATTTAGACGAGGGCAGATACTTTTCCGGACTGGTTTCAAGTTTTTCCAGAAAAAGGCCGTCTTTTGTAATTTTTGCCTTGATGTTTCTGTGTGCGCTGCAGCTTACCCCAATGCCTATGGGGCAGGATGCTCCGTGTCTGGGAAGACGTATTACCCTTACATCAAGACATAAATATTTTCCTCCAAATTGTGCGCCGATTCCAAGTTCCTGTGATATTTTCAGCAGTTTGGCTTCAAGTTTTAGATCCCTGAATGCGCACCCTGATTCATTGCCTTTTTCAGGAAGAGTGTCCAGATAGCCTGCAGATGCGAGTTTAACAGTCTTTAAATTTGTTTCAGCAGAGGTTCCTCCAATTACAAAGGCAAGATGATAAGGAGGACAGGCAGCGGTTCCAAGCGATTTCATTTTGTCTTTCATAAAATCAACAAGCTTGTCACGAGTCAATATTGCCTTTGTTTCCTGATAAAAAAAGGTTTTATTTGCAGAACCTCCGCCTTTTGCAATGAAAAGAAAATTATATTCATTTCCCTGATCAGCGTATAGTTCAATCTGAGCAGGAAGATTGCAAGCCGTGTTTATTTCATCAAACATGTTTAGCGGAGCCAGCTGCGAATAACGCAGATTGTTTTTTGTGTAGGCATTAAATATTCCTTTTGAAATAGCCTCCTTATCGGAAAAACCTGTCCAGACATTCTGTCCCTTTTTGCCCATAACTATTGCAGTGCCGGTATCCTGACACATCGGGAATACGCCCTGCGCTGAAATAACGGCATTTTTCAGCATTTCGAGAGCAACATATCTGTCATTTTCAGAAGCTTCCGGGTCATCGACAATCATGGTTAGCTGTTTAAGATGAGACGGTCTGAGCAGGTGGGATACATCTTTGAATGCCTGCTCAGAGAGCAGAGTAAGTCCTTCAGGGGCGATTGTTATAATATCTGTTCCTTCAAATGATTTTATAGAAACATACTTCTTCGTCAGCAGGCGATATTCCGTATCATCATTTCCGAGTGGAAACATTTCCTGATAGTTAAATTTTTTCATTACAGATTCCTCCTGATTATAACAGTTCACAGTTGTCGGTTCACGGTTGCCAGTTTTTTGAAGAACTCTGTATAAGCTACGGGAAAGGTCTCAAACGTTAACCGTAAACGATTAATGATATTTTAATGAATCATTAATTTCATCTAAAAACCGGCTTTTTCTGTTGAATTGCCCCTTTCTGCAATTTGCATGAGTCAAAAATAAAAAATGTTCAGCCCTTGTCATGGCAACGTACATGAGCCTGCGTTCTTCATTAAGACCTGTATCGGAATCAAATGATCTCCAGTGCGGCAAAAGACGTTCTTCACATCCAACAACAAATACAGCCTTATATTCCAGGCCCTTGGCAGCATGGATTGTTGACAGGCTTACCCCGCGTTTTTTATCATCTTCATCCTCTTTGTCCTCTTTAATAAGGGCAGACTCTTCAAGATAATCAACAATTGATTCCTTCTCGGAGGCCGAATAAACAAGCTGTTCAATATTCTCTTTTCTTGATGTATAATCCATGGAATTGGCTATTGAATAATGCTTAATATAATCCATATAGTTTACAGCAGCCAGAACTTCTCTAATCGCATCGTCAGGTTTCATGTCTTTAATCCTGTCAAGCAGGCCGATCAACCGGCTTAGAGAATTATATATTCTCGAAGGCAGAAGCTTTTCACTGAGAGCATTACGCGCTGCAGCCTGAAGGCCCATTTCCCCTGTTTTTATCTGAGCGATCTTGTTGACAGCCGCCGGGCCGATTCCACGTTTGGGAATATTTATAATCCGCTCAAAAGATGCATCGTCTTTTTCAAAAACCGCTGAAGCAAGATAGCAGTTTATATCCATGACCTCCTTGCGTTCAAAGAACCCCTTGCCGCCTAACATCCGGTATGGAATTCCAAGAGCTCTAAATGTCTGCTCAAAAGAAAGGGAACAGAATTTAGTCCGGTATAAAACAGCTATTTTGTTAGAAGCAAGACCCATTTCGCAAAGCGCTTTGATTTTTTTGGCTACCCAGTTAGCTTCTTCTTTTTCATTGAAAAAATCATAAAGCTTGACCAGTCCGCCGTGCTTGTCGGAAAAGCACTTTTTTTCCATCTTGTGGTCATTATATCCGATCAGAGCATTTGCCGTTTGAACAATCTCATCCGCAGAACGATAGTTCTGCTCCAACTTGAAAACCCGGGCATCTTTGTATTTTTCAGGAAACGACAGGAAATGATCCATATTGCTTCCCCTGAATGAATAAATCGCCTGCCAGTCATCACCTACACAGAACAGGTTGCCGTTTCGAAGCAGCAGCCCGGTGAGATCCTCCTGAAGATTATTGGTGTCCTGATATTCATCCACAAGAATAAACTGAAAAAGTTTTTTGTACTGCTTGCGCACATCTTTATGATCTTTAAGTAGATTGCGTGTCAACAGCAGAATATTATCAAAATCAACAGCATTATTTGATTTCAATTCCTTTTCGTAAAGATTAAAAACATCAAGTAAATTGATACGGAAAGAATAAAGCTTGCCGTCAAGATAATCAAAAGGGTTGCCTGAGTTTTTTGCCCTGGAAAGCTGAGCTAAAACAGGTTGGACATGCTTTTTATCAAAATTCATTTTTCCGACAATAATATCCTTTATTATCTTTTGCTGCTGGTATACTGCGTAAATCTGGAGAGGAATATTATACCCAAGCAGGGAGCAATGTTTCTTTAAGATTTTAAAACATGCGGAGTGAAATGTTCGAACCCAGGGGAAACGTTTCGCCGGGATTTTTGTCATACGAACAAGCCGGCTCTTCATCTCGCCGGCAGCCTTATTGGTAAATGTGATCGCAAGAATCCGCTCAGGATCATAACCGCTTGACACAAGATGAGATATTTTGGCGGTTAATGCCCTTGTTTTACCTGAACCTGCGCCTGCTACGACCAAAGCCGGAGAACCAATATATTCAACAGCCTCTTTTTGTTGTGATGAAAGTT
>CAYYMU010000097.1:0-7764 GCA_964472445.1 uncultured Desulfobacteraceae bacterium | reverse complement strand
ATTGACGAAAACACCAGAATAAAAAAAAGAAATGGATGACGTCTGGAAAACATTAAGTTAATTCCAATATATAATATCTTATGGCATCGTAAAAAGTTCCATCTGTAGTTAAATCCGTGACTTTTTACTTAGCCATCTGTAGTTAAATTCGTGACTTTTTACTATGCCATCAATGTTTATTTAACTCATTCTGAAGATTTTCGCGCAGAATATCTCCAAAAGCAGATGTTGCAGAGCCTGCCTTATCTACATATTCACCTAAAAGTCTCTTGGCGCCTTCAACGTTAAGCTGCTTGATTGAAAGACCTATTCTTCTTTCATCACTGTTAATATTCATAACCTTTGCAGTTATAACATCACCTATATTAAATTTGCCGACAGGTGTTTTGATTTTTTCAGTGCTGATTTCAGAAACATGCACAAGCCCCTCTATTCCCTCTTCCAGTTCTATGAAAACTCCAAAATCAGTTATATTTGTGACTGTGCCTGTAATCTCTTTTCCAACCTCATAACGCTCTGCTACAGTAGTCCATGGATCTGTCTGTAGCTGTTTGATTCCAAGAGAAAATCTTTCGTGCTCTTTTTCAATATCAAGAACTATAGCCTGAATCACATCTCCTTTATTGTACAGCTCAGACGGATGTTTTATTCGCTTGGTCCAAGAAATATCTGAAATATGAACAAGACCGTCGATTCCTTCATCTATGCCTATAAAAAGACCAAAATCAGTTATATTCTTAATTTTACCCTCAATTGTTGTCCCTACAGGATATTTTTCGCTGATTACATCCCAAGGGTTTGAAACAACCTGTTTCATGCCGAGCGAAATTCGTCTGTTTTCAGGTTTGATATCAAGAACCACTGCTTCGACAGCATCTCCGATAGATACAACTTTTGAAGGATGGCGAATCTTTCTCGTCCATGACATTTCAGAAACATGAATCAGACCCTCAATACCTTCTTCCAGTTCTATGAATGCACCATAATCTGTAAGGCTTACAACTTTACCGGTAATACGGGAACCAACCGGATATCTTTCAGTAATAGTTGCCCAGGGATCCTCGGCAAGCTGTCTCATGCCTAATGAAACTCTTTCCTTTTCGATATCAAAGCTCAATATCTTTACGGTTATCTTGTCTCCTACTGAAAAAAGCTCTGAAGGATGTTTAACGCGTCCCCATGAAATATCTGTAATATGCAACAGACCGTCAACACCTCCAAGGTCAACAAAAACACCATACTCTGTAATATTCTTTACAATACCTTCAACAACAGAATCTTTCTTAATAGATGCAAGGGTTGCGGATCTCTTTGATTCACGATTCTGCTCAAGGATAACACGTCTGGACAAAACTATATTGCTGCGCTTCCTGTTGTATTTTAAAACTTTAAATGTAAATGTCTTTCCTACCATTTCATCGAGATTGCGGATAGGTCGCAAATCAGCCTGTGAGCCGGGCAAAAATGCTTGAACGCCAATATCAACAGAAAAACCGCCCTTTACACGGGCTAAAATAACGCCATCAAGAGTTTTGTCATCGTCATATGTTTTCTTGATTTCTTCCCAGATCTTTACCTTTGCGGCCTTTTCTTTTGAAAGAATAACACGTTCTTCCTCTTCATCCCAGTGCTCAACCATTACTTCGACATCGTCACCAACGGTGGCTTGAGTATTTCCGCTTTCATCCATAAATTCGCGGATCCGTATCTGCCCTTCCGATTTATATCCGATATCAACAAGAACATAATCCTTGTCGACTGAAATTATCGTTCCTATAACAAGCTCGCCCTCTCCAAAGTTCTTGAAACTTTCAGCATACATTGCCTCAGGGTTTTCCATATCAAAATCATCATCCTGCAATGTATCATCTTCATCTGTCTGTTCTGCATCTTCAACTGTCTGTTCTGCATCTTCAACTACCTGTTCTGCAATAGATGATGGATCAGGCAAATCGTTCTTTTCTGCGTTTTCAGTTAAATCGTTTTCTGTAAGATTATCCATTAACAATATTCCCCCTTAATCTGTATTAATATTGCAATTCATAAGAAATTGCATAATTTTATTCCCATAACAAACCAATAATTATAACACAACATTTAATTTTTCTGACTATTTTAGACTTGAATCCTTGATTCCTCTAATAAGCTACAGGTTCTTTGTTTACGATTTGTTATAGTAGCTTACTTAATATATTCGGGTATGCTCAAAAGCATGGAATCAACCACCTCTTCTGCAGACAGATCTGTTGAATCAATTATAATAGCGTCGCCAGATGGTCTTAATGGAGACAAAGATCTGCTCATGTCGTTCTCATCCCTTTGTTTAATATCCTTTTCAATTTTTTCTATTTCCAGATAAGTTTTTGACGATAATTCTTTATAACGTCTTAGCGCCCTTGTTTTAAGAGATGCATCTAAAAAAAACTTTATCTCAGCATCAGGGAAAACCACGCTACCCATGTCACGCCCTTCAAATACAACACTCTTACCCTGTCCAATTGTTTTTTGCACGCCAAGAAGATATTCTCTTACAACCGGATTGGCTGAAACTGCTGAGGCAAACATCGAAATTTCAGGGCTTCGTATCTGATCGGTGATGTCTTTATTGTTTGACAATAAACAAAGCTCTCCTCCCGCAGGTACAAACTCTAACTTAAGAGACATGCACAACTTTTCAAGTCCAGCAGAATCATCATGGCTAATGCCTCTGGCTTTTGCTTCAAACGCCACCCCTCTGTAAAGTGCTCCTGTATCAATATATCTGTAACCAAGCCTCTTTGCCAGATTTCGGCTTACAGTGGTTTTACCTGCGCCTGCCGGTCCATCTATTGTAATAAGAATTGGGTTCATGAAGTTGGGTTTGTTTCTCAATAATATTTAAATTACTTTCTCAAGCGCCTTAATAAAACGTATATTCTCATCAGGAAGCCCTACATTAATTCTTATGTATTCAGGATAACCATAAGCTTTCATAGATCTGACAATAACACCCTGCCTCAGCATTTTTTCAAAAACCTCATCAGCATTTTTTTTAACATTAATTAAAAAGAAGTTTGCCTGTGAGGGAAAATATTCAATTCCCATCCTTCTTAAAGAATCGAATAAAAAACTCATGCCTTCCTTAACAAGATCCATGGTTTTCTGGAAAAATTCCTTGTCTTCGAGAGCGGCTTTTGCCGCGGCCTGAGCAAGTGAATTTGCGTTAAAAGGCGGTCTTATTCTGTTCACAAGATTCGCTATTATTTGAGGCATTACTCCGTATCCAATTCTAATCCCTGCCAGGCCATAAACCTTGGAAAAGGTTCGAAGCGTAACCACCATAATATCAGAATTAAGATAATCAATTCCGTGTGCGCATGTTCTATCCTGCACAAATTCAATGTATGCCTCATCCACAACAACAATTATATTAGGAATGTTCTCAAGAAATTTTTCAAAATCAGCTTTTGAAAAAATAGTTCCAGTTGGATTGTTGGGATTGCACAGAAAAACCATGCGCGTTTTTGGGGTGATCCTGTTTTGTATGCTTTCCAGATCTATGCAGAGAGAATCATTTAATGGCACATATGCGGGAATAGCGCCAACACTGCGAACCATTATATCGTACATTAAAAATGATGGCCATGGCACAATTACTTCATCTCCAACCTGAAGTAATGCCTTTGCAAGCAGGCCTATAATTTCATCAGAACCATTTCCCAGAACAATATTCTCATGCCCGATTTCAAGGCTTTGAGAAATTTTTCTTATTAAATCATAACCTCTTCCATCAGGATAGCGATTGAGTTGTCCTAAAGCCTCTTTAACAGCCTCAACCGCTTTTGGGGAAGGCCCCAGAGGATTTTCATTTGAAGCAAGTTTTATGGAATCACTTATGCCGTATTCCCTTTCGAGCTCTTTAAGAGGTTTGCCCGGAGAATATGGGTCTATTGACACTATATAGTTTGGAATTTTCAGTTCTGTTTTCATATTCTGTTTGCTGCTTTTTTGCCCTGCTCAATTGCTTCCATATTAAGAGGTATAAACTTGGGCTTCTTTGCAAACTCCTTTTTGACCGACTGCCTCATTAAATCAAAATCAACAACTTTACTCCGCGCCACAAAGGCAGATAGAGCCACTATATTTGCAGCTTTTGGATTGCCCAGCTTTTTTGCAATATCATTAACCGAAACAACAAGTTCATCAATATCGCTTCGTCCAGATCTGATTGGAATCAGAGAACTGTTTATTAATATAACGCCTCCCGGCTTAACTGTTGGCGCAAATTTTTCCAAAGATGGCTGATTCATGGCAATAAGATGCATTGGATTTCTTATTATAGGCGAACCAATGGGTCTGTCACTTATGACAACAGTACAGTAAGCCGTACCTCCACGCATCTCGGGGCCGTAGGAAGGGATCCATGCCACCTCAAAACCCTGCTCCATGGCTGTATACGCAAGAATTTTCCCTATTATAAGTATCCCCTGCCCGCCAAAACCGGCAAACGTCACCTCACTCTGCATTCATGCCTCCTCATTGTGAGACCTTTGCAAAACGCCCCCTTTTGCCCAATTTCTACGTCAGGCCCCAGCACCATCTGCCGGAGCTACGGGGTAAACTCAAATTTCAATCCTCGAAATATTCAATATATTCCTGTGGTTGAAATTTTCACCTTTCTTGAACTTAAGCAAAATTGAACATTTTTCAAATGTCTCATTGTAATTCCAATTACTTTTTCAGCTTTCCTCTAATTTAGTTGTCTTTCTTCCGTATCCTTCTGCTATATCTTTTTTCTTTTCACTTGAACCCTTGAATCCTTGATCCCTCTGCAATCACAACCGCTCAACAAGAAATTAACCTCAACTGATTCGAAAATAATCCTTCTGTTTTAATCAGGTGTTTTAAATTCACCAAGCTTATAATAGGGAAGAAGTGTTTCTTCTGCCCACTTCACCGCTTCAATCGGAGTAAGTCCCCAGTTGGTAGGGCATGTGCTTATCACTTCAACAAAGCTAAAACATTTTCCTTCCAGTTGATATTCAAATGCCTTTTTAATAGCCTTTTTAGCCTTGGCAATATACTTTGGTTTTATCACAGTCTGTCTTGTTATATATCCTGGTGTTTCAAGAGTCGAAAGCAATTCCGCCATTTTCACCGGCATGCCGGTTGTTTTAACCTCACGTCCAAAAGGCGAGGTGGTCGTACGCTGGCCAGGCATGGTGGTTGGAGCCATCTGCCCGCCTGTCATGCCATAAACAGTATTATTTACAAATATAGTGGTAAATTTTTCCCCTCTGTTTGCGGCATGGACTATCTCGCCCATTCCAATGCTTGCCAGATCACCGTCGCCCTGATAGGTAAAAACTGCTAAATCAGGCCTGACTCTCTTAACACCTGTAGCCATGGCCGGCGCGCGGCCATGTGATGCTTCCTGAAAATCAAAGGTAAAATAATTATATGCCAGAACCGCGCATCCAACCGGTGCAATTCCCACGGTTCTGCCACTTATATCCAACTCATCAATCACTTCTGCTACGAGTCTGTGTATAATACCATGAGTGCATCCCGGGCAGTAATGAGTATACTGGTCAGAAAGTGCTTCCGGTTTTATAAATGTTTTGCCCATTACTATATATACTCCTTATAAAAAGATTTTACAGAGTCAATAACTTCTTCAGGAGTCGGTATATCGCCTCCGCATTTTCCATACCATTCTACAGGAAGTTTGCCCTTGACACATCTTTCAACATCTTCAACCATCTGTCCCATACTCATCTCGATGCTTATAACTACCCTGCAACTTTCCTTTGAAGCAGCCTTGTTTACAGCTTCTTCAGGAAACGGGAAAAGAGTCTGCGGCCTTATCATTGCAACCTCGAATCCCTCCTCTTTCATATTATCTATTGCTGTTTTGCAAACTCTGCTCATTGTTCCATAACTAACAACAAGCACTTTATAATCAGACTCTATATTATAAGGTTCGTATCTTACTTCCTCCTGTTTCATCCTGTCATACTTGGCTTTTAACAAAAGATTGTGCTCGTTCAGTTTGACAGAATCCAGAAAAAGAGACTTTACCAGATTACGCTTGTCCGTCCCGCGTGTATCCATGCCGCTTGTAGCCCATTCATCCTTGTTGGAAGGCTCTGACGCAAGATTGTCAGGAAACTCTACAGGCTCCATCATCTGGCCTATCAGGCCATCGCCTAACAGCATCACAGGATTACGATATTTTTCTGCAAGAGTAAATGAAATCATTACCATTTCAACAGCTTCCTGAACACTTGCCGGAGCCATCACAAGTAGCCTGTAATCACCGTGTCCGCCGCCTTTTGTTGCCTGAAAATAATCTGCCTGAGATGGAAGTATTCCTCCCAGTCCAGGCCCTCCGCGCATAATATTTATAAACACAACAGGACACTCTGCTCCGGCAATATAACTGATGCCCTCACTCATTAGACTTATGCCGGGACTTGACGAAGAGGTAAAAACTCTGGCTCCACATGCTGAAGCTCCAAAAAGCATGTATGAAACAGCTACTTCACTTTCACCCTGCAAAAACATACCGCCGACCTCAGGCATACGCCGGGATAAATACTCTGCGACCTCTGATTGAGGAGTAATAGGATAGGCAAAATAATTAAGACATCCTGCTCTTATCGCTGCCTCTCCAATAGCCTCATTCCCTTTCATTAATACTTTTGCCATAATATTCTCCCGTTTATTCCGGCTGTTCCACAGTTTCTTCATTTTCTTCAGTTATGGTTATGGCAACATCCGGACACATCATGCAGCATGTTGCACAAAAATTACAGTCTTCGGGCAATGCCTGATATACAGGGAAATAGCCCTTTGCGTTGATTTCTTCAGATATCTGCAAAACATTTTTAGGGCATACACTCACACAAAGCCCGCATCCTTTGCATCTGTTGGTATCAATATAAAGTTTATACGCCATCTAATCTACTCCATTTTTAAGGTAAGGCAAAAGCCTTTTTCCATGGTGGAACAAGTTGTCGCTCTATTAACAACACAGGACAAGCAAAATGTTTCATATCTATTTTCGGCATCAACTCATTCGAAACAGTAATAAATTTTAAGGACAATCCGCTCTTTTTTGACAGTTTGAGTACAAAATCATAACCTGAATATATATGCTCAACAGTTGTTTCATCTATAAGATTTGCATTGCCTATAATACCGCTTATAGATAATTTTGATGCCTTTTCTATCTCATCACGAATTTTTAAACAGCCTTCGATAGTTTCTGTAAAGGGTCTTAATGGATTTACAACCTGAAGCACATGAACTTTTCTGCCTCTTAATGCATCGCCAAGAGCTGCGAGCACCTTTACCCCTGCATCATTACCGCCTGCATCTAACAGTGTAAGCTGATTCGGCCTTCTGATCATTCCCGCCACAACAGGGCTCAGGATAGGAAGGTCCGCCTGCATATACTTTTCCGGAGGCAAAACCACCTCAATGCCAAGCTCAGAAAGCTGTTTTCTTGCCTCTCGTGTTCTAAAGTAAGGATTAACCAGATCAAGGTCCGCAATACGAACATCTAAACCTGCACGCTTGCGGTCAACGGCAAAATTGATGGAAACCTCTGTTTTTCCGCTGCCATAGTTTCCAACAATTATAACAATGCCTTCCAGATCAATTTTCATCCTTGTGGCCTCTCCGTGACTTAAACACCGCTAAAAACTTTGAATATTATTTTCAATTTTTTCTTATGTCAAGTTATTTCAAGTGTCTTATTACAATATCATAAAATATTTT
>CAYYMU010000096.1:0-7782 GCA_964472445.1 uncultured Desulfobacteraceae bacterium | reverse complement strand
TAGGCATTTTAGGCACTTTAGCTCACTTTAGCTCACTTATAAGTCTTCAACTCATCTATGGTTAACTGATCCTGCTATGAAATGGTGGACACTCGGTTAAGCCATTGATAATAACAATGGCAGGAGGAAATTATGAGTGTTCAACAACGTAGAAAATATGATCCGGACTTTAAACGCAATGCGGTCCAGTTGACAGAGGAACCAGGTCGAACAGTAGCTGGCGTAGCAGAAAATCTTGGCATATCAAAAGATCTTCTTTATAGGTGGCGGGAAGCGCAACGTGTCAACAAAGAGCTTGCCTTTCCTGGCAATGGGCGTGAGGCATTGACTCCTCAACAACAGAAAATTCGGGAGCTTGAGAAAAGTCTCAAGAATGCCGAAATGGAGCGCGACATCTTAAAAAAAGCCATGGCCATCTTCAGCAGGGCATCGAAATGAAATTTAAATTCATTGAAAAAAACCACTCGTCATTTCCGGTGAAGAAGATGTGCCATATGTTAAAAGTATCACAGAGCGGATATTATCGTTGGCGAAAGGCCCCGTTATCATCTATAAAAATAGAGAATGAACGGCTGAGGGAACGAATAAAAGAATTGTTTGCAGAGCATAATGGCATGGTTGGCAGCCCAATGATAACCGCAGATCTCCATGAAGATCCCGAATTTTCAAAAGTAAGCAGGCCTCGAGTGGCCCGACACATGAAAAAAATGGGATTAAAATGCCGTACTGTGAAAAAGTTTGTAGTAACTACCGACTCAAAGCACAAAGAACCTGTTTCTCCAAATTTACTTGATCGTCAGTTTACGGTACCCACTCCAGACATGGTCTGGGTGGGTGATATCACGTATTTAAAAATTGGAAGGAAGTGGCATTACCTCACGGTTTTTATCGATTTGTTTTCCCGGATTATTATAGGGTGGGATCTCAGTGAATCACTTGAAAAATGTTCAACAATGCGTGCTCTTAACAAAGCAATTTTATGGCGCAGACCAGGAAAAGGGTTGATGATACATAGTGATAGAGGAGTTCAGTATGCCAGTGACGATTTTAGAGAAATATTAAAAAAGCACCATTTTATTCAGAGCATGAGTAGGAAAGGCAACTGCTGGGATAACGCGGTGGCAGAATCTTTTTTCCATTCGATCAAAACACAAATGATTTATCATTGTAAATTTCAGAATGTGGCCGAGACGGAGCAGGCTCTTTTTAATTACATTGAAGTCTACTATAATCGCCGGAGAAAGCATTCTACGAATGGTTATAAATCACCCGTAAATTATGAATTGGAATATTGGAATCTTAAAAAAGCGGCTTAACCCCGACTCCACTATTTTGTTGCAAGATCAAACACCTATATATTAAATACGTCACCGTATTTACGAACCAAAGCACTAAGTAAAATTTCATGTCTGATAAAAAATGTATCCTACTGATCTCAGGCTCTTAAAGTGCACAGGTTTTTTAGGGTTATCCTCAAAATATTTTCTGAATCTCACGATAAAATTATCCACTGTCCTAGTTGAAGTGCCTCCGGTGTATCCCCACCCTATTTCCAGAAGCTTGCCTCTTGAAAGAGGTTTGCCATGATTAACTATAAAAAGTTTTAAGAGCTTTATCTCCTGATCTGTAAGATTAACCTTGCCGCTTTTACAACATGCAATTCCTGTTTCAAAATCAATCTGGTTGCTGCCAAAAGCATAAATCTTCATTGGCATGGAAATATTTTCAATATCAATTTCACCACGATGCCATGATGTCCTGACCAAAAGACGTTCTACTCGCAGTAAAAATTCTTCAAGGTTAAAAGGTTTTGCAAGATAATCGTCTACGCCATAAGAAAATCCTTTTACTATATCATCAGGAGCGCCTTTTGCAGAAAGAATAAGAATCGGGATCTGCTCATTCTCAAGCCGGATGTTCTGAAGCACGGACAGTCCATCAATACCAGGCAGCATTATGTCGAGTACGATCAAATCAGGTGTCCATCTTTTCCATTCCTGCAGTCCTGAAACTCCGTCCACAGATACTTTAACATCATATCCCTGAAGCGAAAGGTTTAATTTCAGGCCCTCTGCTATATGGTCCTCATCTTCTATTACCAAAATCCTTTTTTTAGGGTTATTTTTCATAACAGTCAAATTACACTTTTTTTAAATCAGCCTTCCTGCACAAAGGCAAAACCAATGTAAAGACCGATCCTTTTTCAAGCCCATTACTTTCAGCAAACAACCGGCCATTATGGATACCTGCAACATTCTTTGCCAGATAAAGTCCCAGTCCGCTTCCCCCTGAAGACATACTATAAGAAGTGCCTGCCCGATAAAATTTCTTAAAAATCTTTTTGAGTTCCCTGCTTTCAATTCCAATTCCATTATCTTTAAACCGAACATTCAATTTGCCCCTGTTAATCGCAAAAGAAATATCAATCTCAGGCTCCCTGGAATTATTATATTTAAAAGCGTTAGTCATAAGATTCATCAAAACCATTTCAAATAAAGACGGATTAATACTGCACAAAAAAGACTTGCCCGCTGGATTATGAATATTGACCTTACAGCCCCTGAAAAGATGAATATTGTTTTTATAAAACTTCTCGATTGCTTCTGCAATATCCAATATTACGAACTCTCCTCCATAGCTTTTACTCTCAATTCTGGCAAGATTCAAAATTCGGCTGATATTATCAGAAAGCTGGGTAACATCTTGAATCATGTAACCTATATATTTTATCTGATCTTGCCTTGAAAATTCATGCTTTTCAAATGTTTCAAGATAAAGTTTTAGTGAAGTAACAGGCGTTTTCAGTTCATGAGTAAAATTATTGATAAAATTACGCTGCATTCTGTAAAGCCGCAATGCCTTATTATGATAAACAAAAATAATAAATATCCCCATCAGTATGATACCGACAAGTATTGAAAGCACCATTATTACCACCCAGGTCTGAGATTCCAGGACCTGTCCGGGGTCAAGATTTAATTCCAGCACAATTTTCTTTAAACCTGTGCTTACCTCTATATACCAGTAAATATACAAAAAAAGTGACAGAACCAGAGCCACAATGGAAAATACCAGAATAAGAATTGGATTAAAAAACCACTTTGATTTATATATAGGCATAATTGTGTAAAATTTTTGTAAAACTGCAAAAAAATTCTGTAATTTAATTAAGCTATTGACTATGTATTATATTAACGAAAAAAATCATGCTATGCGAAATGTTCGCAAAACTATTGGTATTCGAAAATCATTTTTATAAAGTATATAACATATGCAAAATTATTACCATACATTTCATATCCCAGTTATGGGCACAGGTCATTCGGCTGACACCCCTATACGTGTAGCACCTTTTGGTATTACCTCTGTAATTTCTATTATAGATGACATTCTGCTTGAAAAAATCAGAAAATATTACTGCAACGAGTATTCAATGGAATACAGCAGGATTCAAAAAAATGTAGAGCATGGCAGGGCTAAGAGGATTAAAGCATATCTTGAAACAGTCAGTAAAATAGTTCAAATCAGGTTAGAAAATATAAAAAAACAGCCTTTTTTCAAAAAAAATGATAAAACAAAATATTTTGAACTTCTGCCTGACAACTCGGAATTAAAAATCAAATATAACAAATTGTTAAAAATGGAGGCCGGCCTCGAAAAAGACTTGCTGGCAAAAGACTTAACAAACAGAATGATTCCAGGCTCTATAGATGTCAATATAATGGTAAAGGTTGACCGGAGAATTTATTACGATAATGTCCGTCCCATTGCAGACGAATTCAGCGATGCCAAAACAGCGCTCAAGGGATATGCCAAAAGCTGCCTTGATTCAGCCATTGTATTTTCCGCAGGCATAAATCAACGTCTTTTTGATTATATGACTAATTTCAAGGAATTTTACAGAGATAAAACCGGTACAATTAAAAAAAGGATAATTCTAAAAGTAAGTGATTTCCGCTCAGCATTGATCCAGGGCAAATTTCTGGCAAAAAAAGGACTGGAAATATACGAGTTTAGAATTGAATCCGGTCTTAATTGCGGAGGACATGCATTTGCTTCAAATGGATTTTTGCTTCCAGACCTTTTAAAGGAATTTAAAGAAAAACGTGATATGCTTACGGCAAAATTTCAGCCTTTAGTACAGAAATATTACAGTAAAATGGGCTGGGAATATCCTGAAAACGCTTTAAACAGTAAACCGCTTATTACTGTGCAGGGTGGAATCGGAAATAACGGAGAAGATCTGAGGCTGAGGAATCAGTTTGGAATGGATCTTACGGGCTGGGCATCTCCTTTCCTGCTTGTTCCTGAAGTAACCTGCGTTGATTCTTCTACACGTGAGCTCCTTAGAAAGTCATGTAAAGAGGACCTGTATCTCAGTGATGTTTCACCCCTTAGCGTCCCTTTTAACAATATACATAACAGCGGTTCTGAAATCCAGACAAAAGAAATGACCGCAAAAGGCAGACCCGGTTCTCCCTGCCTTAAGGGATTTCTTGTATCTAATACTGAATTCACTAACATACCAATTTGTCTTGCTTCCAGACAATATCAAGAAAAAAAGCTGGAACAAATAAAAAGTATGGAAATTTCTGCAGAAGAAAAGCAAAGACTCAGCCTGAAAGTGGTTGAAAAGGCATGCCTCTGTGACCATTTGGGGAATGGAGCCCTTATTGCCCTGGGAATAAGGGATGAAAAAAATTCACCCCAGTCAATATGCCCTGGACCCAATATTGCCTGGTATAACAGATTATACTCGCTTAAAGAAATGACAGATCATATTTACGGGAAAAGCCGGTCACTTGTCCCTTCAGAAAGGCCGCACATGTTTGCCGCAGAAATAATAATGTATGTGGACTATTTTGAAAAACTGCTTAGTAACGATTCTTATACGCAGATTGAAATAAAAAGGTTGCGTGAATTTAAAAATAACCTTGAGGATGGAATGAATATTTGTCTTGATATCGCCGGTATGACGCCATATGATGAAGAAAATCTGGCTTCTATTCCTCCATGCGTTGAAAAACAGAGAAAACGTCTTAAAGCAATATACTCCTCTTTTAAGAACAAAATAACAAGTATTACGCAAAAGCACGACACTGATACCTCTAAAAAAATGGCCCTATAAAGTGAAGATAGTTCTCGCTCATTATCATCTTAAGACAGGCGGGGTAACAAGTGTTTTAAAACAGCAGATCAGAGCTATTGAAAAAGATTGCGAAGTTCTTGTTCTCACGGGAGAAATCCCTGATCTCCCCTTCCCTGCCGAAATAAAGCTCATTCCCGGGTTTGGTTATGGCAGCGGTTCATCCATCAAAAAGTTCAGCCCGGAAGAAGTTGCTGAAGAAATAGTTAAAGCAATATATTCAAAATGGAAAGATGGATGTGATATTCTTCATATTCATAATCCCCTGCTTGCCAAAAACAAAGATTTTTTAAAAATCCTGAAAGAGCTGCAAAAAAAGAAAATAAGGCTTTTCTTACAGATTCATGATTTTGCCGAAGACGGCAGGCCTCTGGCATACTTTGCTGAAGATGAATATATACCCAACTGCCATTACGGTGTAATAAACTCAAGGGATTATAAAATACTGCTTGCTTCTGGTTTGAAAAAAGAGGGACTGCATAAACTTTCCAACACAATTGAACCCATTGAAGTTAAAAACTACGATACAAAGATAAAGAAATATATTCTATATCCAATTCGAGCTATTAGAAGGAAAAATATTGGTGAAGCAATTCTTTTATCCCTGTTTTTCAAAAACAATGAAACCCTTTTTATAACTCAACCTCCTAACAGTCCCATTGACGTAACAAGCTATAATGGATGGAAAGAATTCGTAAAAAAAAACAGGCTTAATGTGCTGTTTGAGGCTGGATTAAAATATGATTTCAAACAGCTTGTCAACAAGGCGGAATTTCTTATTACAACAAGCATAACAGAAGGATTTGGTTTTTCATTTCTTGAGCCATGGACAGCAGGGAAAATAATTTGCGGCAGAAAGCTTCCGGAAATATGTTATGATTTTGAGCAAAACAATATAAAGCTTGATCATCTTTATGAGAAAATGCTTGTCCCTGTGGAATGGATAGACAAAAGAAACTTTTACAAAAGATGGAGGTCGTCTGTTTTAAGGGCATGTTCGCTGTTTAATTATAAAATCAACAATAAAGATATTGAAAAAAGCTTTTCTGCGATAACAGATAATAATATTGATTTTGGACTCCTGAATGAATCTTTCCAAAAACAGGTAATTACATATATACTTTCAGATAAAACAGAAAAAAACAGGATGCAGTCCCTGAATCAGCATCTTTTAACTGTTGGAGAAATACCAGACAGAGAACATATAATACAAAACAATATGAAAGCCGTGCTTACTAATTATAATACTTCGACATATAAAGAAAAACTTTTGGGTATTTATTCAAAGGCATGTAAAAAACAGGTTACACAATGTATAGATAAAAAAATCCTTCTTTCAGAGTTTTTGAATCTGGATAAATTCAGCCTTCTGAAATGGGGAGATTATGTTAAATAAAAAACAAATGTTAAAATATGCCGTTGCTCTTTCTCCTCTTCCAACAGGACTTTGCCGGTCAGGCAGTTTTAAAAAAAAAATCAAATGCATACTGTTTGATATTTATGGCACTTTATTTATCAGCGGATCAGGCGATATAAGTATTTCAAAAGAAGAATCTACAGAAACAGATAATTTAAAAGAATTGCTGATTAAATTCAAAATCAGGAAAACCCCTGAGGATATTTTAAATGCTTTGTTTACAACTATTGACAAAGAACATGAGAAACTAAAAAAACAGGGGATTGATTTTCCAGAAGTCGAGATAGACCGCATATGGATGAGCATTCTTAAAAATAACGATTCAGTCGTGGTAAAAGAATTTGCAGCCATGTTTGAAATGATTGCAAATCCAGTATGTCCAATGCCGAATCTTAATGAAATGCTTTATGTCTGTAAAAAATCAAAAATATTGATTGGGATTATATCCAATGCACAGTTTTACACACCATATCTGTTTGAGTGGTTTTTAGATTCAAATCTAAGAGAGCTTGGATTTCATCCTGATCTAACCATGTTTTCATATAAATCAGGCCACGCCAAACCATCGCCATTCATGTTCCAGTCTGCTGCTGAAAAACTGAAATCTTTGGATATCCCGGCTGAATCAACCCTTTATATCGGCAATGACATGTTAAATGATATTTACCCTGCTGAAAAGGTCGGATTCAAAACAGCACTTTTTGCTGGGGATGCAAGATCGTTAAGGCTTAGAAAAAATTCACCGGAATGTAAAAACCTGTCCCCTGATCTTGTAATAACCGACCTGATTCAACTCCTTGAATACATCTAAATCAAATATTTTAAAAATCAGCGTCAAGTTTTATGAACTCGTAAAAAGCTGCATTATGCTCCTTTGCAGCACTTGAAACTAAAATAACTTTTGAGCAATCAGTCTTGATGAACTTGTAAAAAGTAAGATTTGTTCGCTCTATGAGTATTTTTGGGATTCAGATTAATCCCGGCTAAATTGCAAGAACTCGGGCTAACGCCCTCAAACAACTTGCAATTTTTAACGCCAGGCTCAATCTGACCGGCCAAAAACTGATTATTTTCCTTACCGGGAAGCTTTAGCTTCAATCTTTTTCCAAAACTGCTCAATGTCGCTTACAAATGACTTTTTACGAGGGCGTCAGTCTTCAGTTATGATTAAATTAAAATTAGAAAACTGTTTGAATGTATTAAAAATCGTTAGCAAAGA
>CAYYMU010000095.1:0-7783 GCA_964472445.1 uncultured Desulfobacteraceae bacterium | reverse complement strand
ACAAACCCTTGAATCCTTGGACCCTCTTCTCCAACTAAATTGGAGAAGAGCCATACATAATGATGAACTCGTAAAAAGTAAAATTCGTTCCATCTACTATAAAAAGGAGGGAAATATATGGGCAAAGAGCTGGAAGTTGGCTGTGCACAGCCGACAGGTGGACCTGTTGGCGAAACCCCTGATGTTCAAAAAACAGAAACTGAAAACAAAATAATAAAGGAGAAAACCATGATTAAAGTTGGAGGAAAAGCGCCTGATTTCGCTGCACCAGCATACCATAACGGCAAATTTGTTTCCATAAAATTATCCGAATTTTCAGGCAAATGGGTGCTCTTGTGTTTTTATCCAGGTGATTTCACCTTTGTATGAGCAACCGAAATTTCGGCAGTTGCCGGAAAGTTTTCAGAACTTCAGAAACTGGGCGTTGAAGTAATCTCTATGAGCGTTGACAGTATTTTCGTCCATAAGATGTGGAATGATAATGAACTTTCAAAAATGGTAAAAGGTGGCGTTCCCTTCCCCATGTTGTCGGATGGCGGGGGTAAAATAGGAAACATTTATGGAATTTACGATGAAAATGCGGGCGTTGAGACCAGGGGACGGTTTATTATAGATCCTGACGGTATTGTTCAAGCTTATGAAGTGCTGACTCCTCCTGTTGGAAGAAACGTAAGTGAATCTTTAAGGCAGATTCAGGCATTTCAGCATGTACGAAACAGTAAGGGCAAAGAGGCCACACCTTCTGGATGGCATCCGGGAAGCATGACATTAAAACCAGGGCCTGATCTTGTAGGCAAAGTATGGGAGGTATGGAAAATTGATATGGCATACGAAAAATAAAATATTGAATCCATATATTGCAGGTGTGCTTGTTGGAGTTTTACTCATTTTATCAGTAATAGTCGCAGGAAAATATCTTGGAGCATCAACAACTTTTGCCCGGCTTTCTTCTGTGATTGAAAAAGCAGTGGGTATTGATTATTCCAGATTCGAATATTTTACAGCAAAAAAAGGGAAATATGGCCCGGGTTCTCTTCCGAACTGGCAGCTTATGTATGTTATTGGAATCGCACTCGGCGCTTTTATTGCCTCAAAACTTTCTGGTACTTTTAAAGCAAGAGCAGTACCTGAAATGTGGAAAAACAGATTTGGTTCAAGTTCGCTGAAAAGAGGAATAGTTGCTTTTACAGGCGGCGCAATCGGTCTTATAGGGGCGAGATTAGCCGGCGGGTGTCCTACCGGCCATGGTCTTAGCGGCTTGTCGCAACTGGCTGTAAGCGGATATATAGCTTTGGCGTGTTTTGTTATTGGCGCTGTGATAACCGCAAAAATTTTATATGCAGACAAAAGGGGACAAAAATGAGTTTACTATATGGAATTATCACGGGTATTCTTTTTGGCCTGATCCTTCAGAAATCGGGCATATTAGCATATGAAAAGCAGGTCGGAGCTCTCAGATTGATTGATATGACAGTTTTTAAAGTAATGCTCACTGCAACAATTGTCGGCGCAGTAGGCATTTACTTTTTTAAGGATATAGGTGTCATTAAACTCAGCATTAAAGGCACTTCAATTGGAGGCCAGGTTGCAGGCGGTCTGGTTTTTGGAGTCGGCTGGGCTTTATTGGGCTACTGTCCGGGAATTGCCGCAGGAGCATTAGGTGAGGGAAGTGGAGATGCGTTCTGGGGAATTTTGGGAATGCTGTTTGGCGGCGCTGTTTATGGAGTTATATATCCTTTTATGAAAAAATACATAATCAGCATCGGAGACCTTGGCAAAATCTCCCTTCCCCAGATTTTAGGAATAAATCACTGGATAGTAATAATAATTATTGGCGTATTAACTCTTTTAACCTTTGTTTATTTTGAAAAAAAAGGATTATAAATCAACGCTATTAAATTAAGGAAATTCTAAGAGGCGTAATGCGATGTTTTTACCACTAAGAGCACGAAGTAAACTAAGACCAAAAACCTTCGTGCTCTTAGTGACACGCATCGCCTCAAGTACCTTTTCAAACAGAGTATCTTCATTTATAACCTCTTATACATCCTCCTTCCGGCAGCAAAAATTTTTATAATCCCGTTGATAAAATTAAATGTCTGTGTTATTTGCAAAAAATCCGATAAACAGAAATCTGTCCATCTTAACTGCAGATGGCTAAGTAAAAAAGTTCATATACAAGGCGTAGTGTTTTTTCATGGCCGAAGGCATACACATAGTATGTCGAGGGTCTGAAAAAATACTACAACACAGTAGATGGGACTTTTTACGACGCCATCAAATATAACAATTATGCCTAAAATCACGTTCAAAAAAATACTATCCAATTACAATAATCTGGAACAGATTCTTGACAATTTAAAAGATGGCATAATTGCTCATGATCTAAACCGACGCATTTTCTATTTCAACAGCGCTGCAGAAAAAATAACCGGATACAAAAGAGAGGAAGTTCTGGGAATGGATTGCCATAAAGTATTTGGCAAACCTTTTTGCGGCCAGAACTGTTTATCTTGTGGTGATTTAGAGCCTGCAAACGACAGTAAGGAATATTCAATAAACATCCCGACAAAAAACAAAAAAACCAGGCGTATTGAAATTTCTGTTGTTATGATGAAAGATAAAAACAATCATAATTTTGGAATTCTTGCCTGCTTTAGAGATATTACTGCCCTGTTAAACCTGAAACCAAAATCAGGAGAATTCGCAGGTTTTTCCAATATAATCGGCAGAAACAGTAAAATGCTCATGCTGTTCAGACAGATTCAGGATGTTGCCAGATATGACTATCCTGTGCATATTTCCGGTGAAACCGGAACAGGCAAAGAACTGGTAGCAAAAGCAATTCATAATGAAAGCCACCGCAGAGAGGATCCATTTATACCTATTAACTGCAGCGCTCTTCCCGAAGGTCTTATCGAAAGCGAAGTTTTCGGCCACGTCAAAGGTGCTTTCTCGGGTGCAGTCCGTGATAAAAAGGGCCGGTTTGAAATGGCAAACAATGGAAGTATTTTTCTTGACGAGGTTGCAGAAATTCCCATGCCCTTACAGGTTAAGCTTTTACGATTTCTTCAGGACAGCATAATTGAAAAGGTCGGGGGAGAAAAAAGCATACCAATCAATGTGCGTGTGATCAGCGCAAGCAACAAGGATCTTAAAAACGAAGTCAGCAAGGAAAACTTTCGCGAAGATCTTTTTTACCGGCTAAATGTTATTCCAATAAATATTCCCCCGCTCCGCGAAAGAAAAAACGATATTCCTATTATCATCGACTATTTTCTACAGCAGGCAATAAATAAAGACCGGAAAAAAATGACATTGTCTGATGAAGCCTCTTCTGTTTTAATGAGCTATAACTGGCCGGGCAATGTTCGTGAACTCCAGAATGCTGTAATGTTTTCAATAGTAAAAAGTCGCGGGCATATCATTAAACCTTGTGATCTTCCAATGGAGCTTATCAATTTTAAGAAAAGATTTATTAAACGGGGCCCATCCAGGAAACTGGATATTGAAACAGTTAAAAACGCTCTTGCCAGAACAGGCGGAAACAAGGCAAAAGCTGCGAGAACTCTTGGCGTAGGCAGGGCAACTCTTTACAGATTTTTTGAAAACTATACAGAAATATTTAAAAAATAACTGCGCCCCTATTGAAATCTCGTATCGAGACCTTTGCAAAACCTCCCCTTTTGCCCTGAAATATCGCAAGCCCGCCCTTAATGTTTTCAGTACATCTCGTATTTAACCAGCCTGCCGTCAAGCCCGCCAGCCATGACCGGTTTTTTCCATGATGCTTTCAAACCGATTTTTTTAATATACTTCCGTTCTCCGAAATAAACAAAAGCAACCGAGTCTTTGCATTTCTGTTTAAAAAAATCGCCGAGATTTTTATAAAATATTTCAAGGTCCTCATCCCGCCCTATCCGAATGCCATAAGGCGGATTGGTTACAATTAAATGTTTTTCAAAGGCGGGCAGCTTTCTAAAATCCGCCCTTTCAACGCTTACGTTATTTCCGTAATGAAGCCCCATCAGGTTTGTCCGCGCCGCTCTGACAGCCTCAGCAGATACATCACTGCCCGCAATCAGTCCTTTCGGCAGCTCCCGGATGTGTCCGTCGGCCGCTTTTTTTACCTGCTTCCAGACAACTCCGTCGAAGTCAGGCAGAAATTCAAAACCGAATTGATTCCTGAAAACACCCGCAGGAATATTGCTGTATCGCATGAGCGCTTCACACAAAAGGGTTCCTGAGCCGCATAAAGGATCATACAAGGGAACAGAACCGTCCCATTTGCTGAATCGGATAATCGCTGCAGCGACGGTTTCCTGCATGGGTGCCGCAACTGTCTCCTCTCTGTATCCTCTCCGGTGAAGAGCGCCGCCTGAAGTGTCGAGGCTTATTACCGCCTTATCGTGCCTGATATGAAGGTTCAGCAGGATATCCGGATTCCTTACCGACACATCCGGCCGCTTACCGGTTTTTTCTTTGAAATAGTCGGCAACTGCATCTTTAAGGCGGAGGGCAGCGTACTTTGAATGCGAAATCTCGCTGTCGGAAACATTCCCCGATACAGCAAAGGTATTACCTTCTGAAAAAAAATCTTCCCACTCGATCTGTTTGGCCTTCTGATACAGCGTATCTGTATCATGACAGGCATATGATATTAACGGCGCAAGGCAGCGTGAGATAAGCCTGGCCAAATAATTAATTCGATACAGAGTTGATTTGTCCGCTTTGAAATAAATCCCCCTGAATTCCGGCCTTACATCTTCGGCGCCGAGTTCAACTAATTCCTCAGCACCAGCTTCTTTTAAGCTGTCGGCTATCTGGGCAAAATAACGGCAATCCTTCTGATACTGATATACCAATGCCTGCCGCTTTTTTCTTCCAGGGCGTTTGACCCAATCGACTGATACCATTTTTTATTGCCTTTGTTTTAATCGGAGACGGAAAGAACAATCGAAATATTGCTTGATCATTTCAAACCTTTTGCAGTATTAGCTTTCAGAAGCCTTAACAAACCCTGCTGTTTCCGCAAGAATATCTTATAAATATTGCAGGAGTTTGGGTGCGAAATCAACTTAATTGTTTAAAAACCCGTTCTTTAACGGGAAAAACGCAAGCGCTCCCTGAAAAAATTTTAACGACTTTTTACGACGCCATCAATGCTGGTTAGGTAAACCAGAAAAAAAGGCCTGCAAAATGGATACAGATTATAAAAGCAGAACCCAGAAAAAAAATGAAGCCAAAGCCCTGCAACGCCTTGGCGAACAGTTGCTCGCCCTGCCATTAAGCCAGCTTGAAACCATGGAGGTGCCGGATGAGCTTATAAAGGCCATCAAATCAGCTCGCAAAATAAAGAGCCATGGTGCCCGGCGCAGACAAATTCAGTACATCGGAGCCATCATGCGGCATATCGATCCGGAACCCATCAAAACAGCCCTCGATCGCATCAAATCGAGAGACCTATAGCTTTCAGCATCTTTTTTTGACCCGGTTGACATCCATACTGGTCATATTTGGAGTGCTTTTCCCATGAGAATCTATGGGATATCCTCAGGGAGGAGATTAACACTCTCAACTTATCAGCAAATTAGCGAATATTTTTTGAGGTGTTGTTTTTTTTGTCTCGAATTACTGATTTGCTGACAGCTTGCAGCAACCCTCTGGCAAGCTTTGGGGCCCTTTTTATGTCTTAGGAAACTCAAGGGACAAAGTTAGACCCCTTTTCTTATGAATCCATCAACATCACCCATTTTTGTTGACAAAATATACCAAATTGGTATATCGAGTATACCATGGATTTTGAGTTTGACCCCAAAAAATCGGATATCAATAAAAATAAGCATGGAATTGATTTTGTTGAGGCCCAAGAGCTTTGGAATGATTTTGATTTATTAGAAATTCCAGCTAAAACAACCGATGAATTGAGATTTCTGGTTGTTGGTAAAATAGACGAAAAACACTGGACTGGGATTATCACATATCGCACTGATAATATACGAATTATCTCAGTAAGGCGTTCCAGAAATGAGGAGATTGAACTTTATGAAAGCTAAAGAGTTAGATAAAAAATTTGATGAGGGAAAAAGCATTTTAGAACATTTAGACCTCTCAAAGGCAAAACGGCTTAACCAGAAACAAAAAAGGGTTAATGTCGATTTTCCTCTCTGGATGATTCAGTCATTAGATAAAGAGGCCAAACGTCTTGGTGTTCCACGGCAATCGATTATTAAAATTTGGCTTGCCGAAAGATTACATAAATCCGCTACCACATAGTATTCGAACCCGTCGTTCCACATTTGACCGGAAACCCGGAAATATTTACGGGACATCCTCATTTCATAAGTTTGGGTCTGGATTTTTTAGTTCAACTTTTGATTATATCTCCAAATTACATGATACAAGACTCGTCTTTTTTTATCCGAACTTATTGAGAAGTTACGACCTTTGAAAAATGTTCATTTTTGCTCAAGTTCAAGGAAGGCGACCAAATTTTAAATCAGGTTTAAACGTAGGAATACATTGAGTATTGCGAGGCTTAAAATTTGAGTTTACCCCGTAGCTCCGGCAGATGGTACTGGGGCCTGACGCAGTAATTGGGCAAAAGGGGAGGTTTTGCAAAGGTCTCAAGTTACGATAGACTGCGGGTGGAAGGCTGAAGGAGAAAAATATGGAAATAGAGACAGATATCCCTGACGGGCAAGAGTGCGTGGAGCTGATTTTAAAGTGCACCAGCCACAATTTCGAGCCGGATATCGCAAGAAAACTGTGGCCAAGGATCTTACAGCACAGGTGGTATCTGTCCGAAAAGTTAGGACGGGACGTGGGAATTAAGATAGCCGCTGTCGACTTCATCGAGAACGTTGAGCCGATGGGAGAAGATCTGCATGACGAAGAAAGGATTCAACTCCTCAGGAACTTGGGCGCCTATATGGTAGACCGATCGGTTTGGGATACGATATCTGATACCCAACCGCCCAAACAGATGGTAAATAAAAGAATAATTCTTCCGTTCACCGCGACTGAACTGGCTGTCAAACACGGAGTCGTTCCACCCCGGACTATCATTTTTTTCGGCCCTCCGGGTACCGGCAAAACCCACTTTGTGAAGGCCATCGCAGGATTGCTTCAGTGGTGGTATATTGAAATCAGCCCCAGCACCTTATTGGCTGATGGAGAAGATCGCATGGGAGCCAACCTAAAGCGATTAATGGAAAAGGTTCGCAACGTTGACCAGTCGGTGGTGTTCATAGATGAGTTTGAGGAAATCGCAGCCAGCCGGGACCATGCATCCCGTGCCGACAAATCAATTACAAACGAGTTCCTCAAACAGGTACAATTGCTGAAAAAACAGGACACAAAAATGCTCCTCATATGCGCTACCAATTATATCCAGCAGCTTGATGCAGCACTGTTGCGGCCAGGTCGTTTCGACTGCATCATTCCGGTTGGAGGTTTGGACGATCAGGGTCGACGAACTATTTTTGAGTATTATCTGTCAAGCACCAATCGGGGCGAAATAGACGTGGAAAAAATCATCTCCATGATTCCGCTTTTTACCCCTGCGGACATAGAGTACCTTTTCCAGAAAGTCAGGCAATACGCTTTTGAGAAGGAATACGCCAAGGGAGAGGATTACCGTGTCTCAACGAAAACATTTCTGGAAATAATTCCTAAAGTCAGGCCTACGCTTCCTACGCTTACAGATGAAATCATAGAAGAATTCGAACGCGATTGCGCCCGTTACACCCGGTATTAGCCCGCTTTTCTCACAAGCCGGTTT